>NZ_JBHXTC010000004.1:43853-170948 GCF_042677605.1 Streptomyces sp. NPDC127106
TGGGCGGGGCGCGGATCCCGCGCCCCGCGGCCCCCACTGTGGGGGGGCGCGCGCGCTCCGGCGCGCCGGCGGCGCCCGCCCCCCCCGCGGGCGCCCCCCCCCCGGGGCGCAGGCCGGCCGCCCGGGCGGCGGCGAGGGCGCCCGGGTACGTGGGCGACTCGACGAGCACCGGGCTGCCGGGGGCGGCCAGCGCGCGGAACAGCATCGACAGCGCACCCTGGCCGCCGCCGGTGACCAGAACGTCCTCGGGGTTGACGCCGCTCCCCGCCTGCCGGGCGAAGATCGCCCGCAGCGGGGCGAGGCCGGCGACGGGGGCGCGGTGCCAGGCGTCCGGGCGGCGCGCGGCGCGGGCCAGCGCGGCGCTGAGCTCGCGGGCGGGCTGGAGGCTCTCGTGCAGGTAGCCGCCGGAGAGCGCGATCGTGCCGGGCGGTGGTTCCTCCGCGGGGCCGTTCGTGGCGCCGGGGTCGAAGGCGCGGCCGGCCAGCGCCACCGTCTGCCAGGACGTGTCCGCCGGGCCCTCCTGCGGCCCGGGGCGTCGGGCGGCGACGTACGTGCCGCTGCCGGGGCGGGTGACGACCATGCCCTCGGCGGCCAGCAGGGCGATCGCGCGGGAGACCGTGACCGGGCCGACGCCGTGACGGGAGATCAGTTCCCGGCTGCTGGGCAGCCGGTCGCCCGGTTCGAGGGCGGCGATCTCCGCCCGCAGGATGGCCGTCAGCACCTCAGTACTGCTACTGTCAGACATGAGAATACAGAATAGCGCTTTCGACGCGTCGGCAGAACCGCTCCTTGATCTCGCCGCCCTGCGGGCCGATACCCCCGGCTGCGAATCGGTGATCCACTTCAACAACGCCGGCTGCGGGCTCATCGCCCGACCGGTGCTCCAGGCGATGCTCGACCACCTCCACCTGGAGGCCGAGATCGGCGGCTACGAGGCCTCCGCCGCCCGCGCCGCCGAGATCGCCGACTTCCACGCCTCGATCGGCGAACTGGTCGGCGCCCGCGCGCGGAACATCGCCTTCGCCGGCAGCGCCACCCACGCCTACACCAAGGCCCTCTCGGCGATCGACTTCCGGCCGGGCGACGTCGTGCTGACGACGCGGAACGACTTCATCTCCAACCAGATCGCCTTCCTCGCCCTGCGCCGCCGCCACGGCGTGCGGATCGTGCACGCCCCCGACCACCCGGACGGCAGCGGCGTCGACGTCCAGGCGATGGCCCGCCTGATGCGCACCCACCGCCCCCGCCTGGTCGCCGCCACGCACGTCCCGACCAACTCCGGCCTCGTCCAGCCGGTCGCCGAGATCGGCAGGCACTGCCGCGAACTCGACCTGCTCTACCTCGTCGACGCCTGCCAGTCCGTCGGCCAGTACCCGATCGACGTCGAGGAGATCGGCTGCGACCTGCTCACCGCCACCTGCCGCAAGTTCCTGCGCGGACCACGCGGCTCCGGCTTCCTGTACGTCTCCGACCGGCTGCTGGACGCCGGGTACGAGCCGCTGTTCATCGACATGTACGGCGCCCGCTGGACAGCCCCCGGCGCCTACCGCCCGGTCGACACCGCCGCCCGTTTCGAGGAGTGGGAGTTCCCGTACGCCACCGTGCTGGGCTGCGCCGCCGCCGTCCGCTACGCCCTGCGGGTCGGCCTGGAGCCGGTTTCGCGGCGCACCCCGGCGCTCGCCGCCCGGCTGCGCGGGCAGCTCGCCGAGCTGGCGGGCGTACGGACGCTGGACGGGGGTCCGGCGCCCGCCGCCCTGGTCACCTTCGCGGTGGAGGGCTGGCAGCCGCAGCCCTTCAAGGCGGCCATGGACGCACGCGGCATCAACTCCGCCTTGAGTTTCCGGGAGTTCGCGCAGTTCGACTTCGGGGACAAGGAGGTGGACTGGTGCCTGCGGCTGTCGCCGCACTACTACAACACCGAGGGCGAGGTCGACGCGGTCGCCGCGGCGGTCGCCGAGCTGGTGCGGAGCCCCCGGTGAGCCCAGGGAGCCCGGCCCCGGCCGGCCCCGCGACCGCTGCCCCGGCCCCGGCCCCGTCGGAGACGCACCGGCCACACGGGAGCCTCTGGCACAACGGCGACTTCATGAAGTTCTGGTTCGGCGAGACGGTGTCGCTGCTCGGGACCCAGGTCACCAACCTGGCCCTGCCGCTGACCGCCATCGGCGCCTTCGGCGCCACCGACGAGCAGGTCGGGCTGCTGCGGTTCCTCCAGCTCGTCCCGTACCTCGGGCTGGCCCTGCTGATCGGGGTCTGGACCGACCGGGTGCGGCGCCGGCCGGTGATGCTGGGCGCCAATGCCGTCCGGCTGGTGCTGATCGGGTCGGTGCCGCTGCTGTACTGGTGGGGCGTCCTCGACCTGACGATCCTGCTGGTGATCGCCTGCGCCGTGGGCGTCGCGTCGGTGGTGTTCGACGTCAGCTGGATGTCGTACGTGCCGACGGTCGTCCGCACACCCGAGCACTACGTCGAGGCGAGCGCCAAGATGGGCACCAGCTCCTCCGCCGCCGACGTGGCCGGGCCGGGCCTCGCGGGCGTCCTCGTTTCCGCCGTCACCGCACCGGTCGCACTCGTCGTGGACGCCTGCTCGTACGCCGCCTCCGTCCTGTCGCTGCTGCTGATCCGTACGCGCGAACCCCGCCCGAAGCCGGCCGCCGAACGGCACCTGCTGCGCGAACTCCGGGACGGGCTCGGGTGGGTGATGGGCAACAGCGTGCTGCGGGCGCTCGCGCTCGTCGGATTCTGCTGCAACTTCTCCATGATCACGACGTGGACGATGTTCCTGCTCTACGGCACGAACGACCTCCGCCTGGACTCGTCCACCCTCGGCGCCGTCCTCGCCACGGCATCGGTGGGCGGGCTGATCGGCTCGCTGGTCTCCCGCCGGGTCATCGCCCGCTTCCCCCTCGGCCGGGTGTACCTGGTCGCGCAGTCGGCCCTGCTGCTCGGCCCGACCCTCATCGTGCTGGCCGGCGGGCCGAGGCCGCTGATGCTGGCGATGTTCGTACTGTCCTTCTTCACGACGTACCTGGGCCTGGGCGTGGCGGGGGTGATCATCGTGAGCCTCCGCCAGACGCTGACCCCGCAGTCGATGACGGGCCGGATGACGGCGGCGTTCCGGACGCTGCTGTTCGGCGGCGGCGCGCTCGGGGGACTCGCGGCCGGCCTGCTGGCGGGCCGCCTCGGCGCCCACGGTGCGCTGGTGGTGGCGGCAACCGCCTCGGCCGCCGTCGTCCTCGGGCTGCTCGTCTCACCGGTCAGCCGCCTGAAGGCACTTCCGGAGGCTCGTGCCGAGGCTCCTGCCGAGGCCACGGCCACGGCTCCTGCCGAGGCAGCCGGGGGGTGACGGTCTCCCGCCGCCGGCCAGGTGCGCCGGTCGAACCACGGGCTCGGGCGGCGGTGTGAAGGTTTAGGGAGCACCTCTGCGGGTGCTTGCCAGGACATCAACCTCGCCGACACGGAACCTTGGATCGCAGTTCGCCCCAGCCTGATTTCAAGTCCGGGTGGAAGTCAAGGATGGAGGAGGAGAGACTGGTGGCATGACCGATCCGGCCCGTACGCGCGCGCCTCAGGCTTTGCTCAGTGAAGCCCAGAAGAACGACCTCGACCGCGCCCTGAAGGTGCTGGAGAGCGCTGTGCGCGCCGTGGAAGAAGCCCGCAGTGCACTGAACGCGACCGCCGTACGTGTCGCCGAGGAGTGCGGCCGGGGCGGAGCCTCGGCCGTCGCCCGGCACGCTGGATGGTCCGCCCAATACGTTTCCACGCTCGCCGTCGCCTACCGAGCCCGGGAGAAGAGCGCAGCAGCATGAGCCACCCCGCCCCCCGTATGCCCGACGTCCCCCAGCCCCCGGTGCAGGCCGAGGCGATCCGGGCCGTCCTGGCCCACATCGCTCCGCATCTGCTGCCCGACTTCGACCGGGACCGGGCCGCCAGCACCGAACGCGCCCGTACTGAGGTCTCCGCCATCCCGCTGCGCGCGTTCACCGAGGCCTGGGCCGTCGAGGTGGCCATCGTCCGGCACCCTGAGACCGCCGAGCGCCTCCACGACCTCCAAGTACGGGTCGAGCAGGTGACCGATCTGGACGAGGCGCGCAAGCTCGCAGCCGAGATCAGCCGGATCCGTCGCGAGGCCGCCGCCGAGGCCGGCATCCCCACCGCAGGCCCGGCTGCCTGGTGAGCGACGACCTGTGGGTGTGGGAGTACGCCTTCCACGCCGAGGACGAGATCGGCTACCCCAAGCAGGTCCGCGACGAGGTCAGAGCCATCGCCGACCAGATCACCGAACTCGCCAACCTCGGCATCGACCCCACCGGGCTCGGCTCGCGCACCACCGGAACCGCCCAACGGCACGCACTCCCCTCCGGAGGATGGTTCGAGACCCAGTGCATGCCCCGCAGCAGACCCCGCCTCATCGCCGTCGTCCTCGTCATCCCCCCACCACACCTGCTGTAGGGCAGACCGGACGAGAGCAGCCCCGGGCCGGGGGGCGGGCCCGCGGGAACCACGGCGCCGGCGGCTGACCAGGGCTGGCCGCGGCCCGGCACCCACCGTCACCAGAACATGCGGAACTGAGACAGCGTCACCCCTCACCCGGCGGCTACTGCCCGGCAGCGGGACGCAGCAGCACGCGCGGGGACAGCGCCCGAACAAGGGCCAGGGTGCTGAGGGCGAACATCACCACGCCCAGGGGGACGTGGAACGATGGCAGGTGGGCGATGCCCAGCACGACCTGTGCCGAGGCGAGGAGGAGGAAGCCGGTGGCGTACAGGACGGGGCGGGGTGATCCACCGCCTGGGCGCCAGGCCAGGATCGCGGCCAGCACGTACAGCATCGACGCGCCGTACATCACGCGCGATCCGACGTGGTGCACCTCCCCGGCGAGGGGCGAGGTCAGCAGCATGCCCGCGGTGACGGACTGGAAGAAGAGGGTCAGGGTCTGCAGCGCTGTCGCGGTCTTGAGGAAGGTGCCGCCGCCCGGTGCGGTCGTGGTTCGTCTGGTCATGGTGTGGTCCCCTCGTCGTGATGGGGCAGTGGACGGGTGATGTCCGAGCCATGACGGGCCTGAGCTCGGCGCGCTCGGCCCCGGCGCCATCGCCTGACGGCTGTCAGGCGTCAGGCGTCAGGCGTCAGGCGTCAGGCGTCAGCGTTGACGGTGACGTGGGGCGCGAGGGCGGCGAGGAAGTCGGGGGCGTCGAAGATGCGGCCGGCGGAGGCGACACCGGTGGTGCGGATCCGTCCGGTCAGGACACGGTCGAGGGCTTCGACCACCAGGGGCGCGGTGACGGCGTAGATGTCGCGGCCTTCGGCGACGGCGCGACGCTCGACGCTGCCGGAGCGGACGATCACGTCGACCAGGAAGGTCTGGTCGGAGCGGCCGAACTCGTCGGTGGCAGCGGGAGTGGGGGTGTCGGACGAGGCGATGTCCCGGGCGGCGTCGACGGCCATGTGGGTGTGGACGTCACGGATCGACAGGTGGTCGGTGACGGTGACGACGTCGGCCATGGTGAACTCGGTGACGACCGGGCGAGGGCCCATCGGGGCGGGGAAGGGCCATTCGGCGGTGGGCGGGCTGTCGGTGCGGCGCTGCCAGGTGCCGCCGCTGTAGCGCAGGCGGGCCTCGCCGCGCCGTTCGCGGGAGACGGCGCCGGACAGGCGGGTTCCGGCGGTGGGGTGCCAGTCGCTCAGGCCGTAGGCGATGTGGGCTTCGTCGGCGTGGGTCCAGTCCCCCATCGCGGCCGTGACCAGAAGGTCGCCCAAGCCCCCGAAGAACGCCATCGCCGGAACGACGATCGCCTCCTCTTCGCGGGCCCGGTCGGCGTAGTGGGCGAAGGTGTCGAGGTTGGCCTCGAGTTCGGCGGCCACGTCCAGGTACGGGATCCCGGCCCGCAGGGCCGCCTCGATCACCGGGCCGGTCGTCGAGGCGAAGGGGCCAGCGCAGTTGATCACCGCAGCCGTTCCGTCCAGCGCCCGGTCGAGCGCGGCTGCGTCGTCGACCGGAGCCGGGCGGAACCCGTGCCCGGTCGCGTCTGCCAGGGCGGTCAGCTTCGCGGTGTCGCGGCCGGCGAGGACCGGCACGTACCCGCGGGCTGCCAGCTCGGCCACCACGAACCTTCCCGTGTGGCCGTACGCGCCGTAGACCGTCACCGTGTTGTGCGCCGTGTCGTTCACGAAACCGCTCCCCTGCCTCGTACGTGCTGTGCGATCCGGCTCCGCCGTCTTCTCCCGGCGGGCCGGCTCGCTGTGACGGGCCCCATCCTGGCCGGGGCCGCTCCACCCCCACCAGTGTCCGGAACGACACGGCGCGTACACTTCCCGACATGCGAAGCGTCGCGTTGGCCGTCACCGACGGAATGCTCCATTTCGAGTTGTCCCTGGCCTGCGAGGTCTTCGGCTCGGACCTGACCCATCTGGTGGATCCCTGGTACCGGTTCTCGGTGTGCGGGTCGGGACCGGTGGTCGTGGACAGGTTCCGGCTGGAGCCGGACGAAGGACTCGACGGGCTGGCGCGCGCCGACACCGTGATCGTGCCGGGCTGGGCCGACGTCGACCGCGACCCGCCGGCCGAACTCGTCGACGCGGTACGCGCCGCCCACGAGGCGGGGGCACGCGTCGTGTCCCTGTGCACGGGCGCGTTCGTCCTGGCCGCCGCCGGTCTCCTCGACGGCCTGCGCGCCACCACGCACTGGGCCCACACCGGCGAACTGGCCCGCCGCCACCCCGGCGTCACCGTCGACCCCGACGTCCTGTACGTCGACAACGGCAGTGTCCTGACCTCCGCGGGGAAGGCCGCAGCGATGGACCTGTGCCTCCACCTGGTCCGACTGGACCACGGGACCGCGATCGCCAACACCATCGCCCGCCGGCTGGTCGTCCCTCCCCACCGCGACGGCGGCCAGGCCCAGTTCGTCCGTACGCCCGTTCCCGCCCCGGGCAATCATCCCCTGGCCGAGCTCCTCCCCTGGATCCTGGCCCGCCTCGACGAACCCCTCACCGTCGAGGACCTCGCCCGGCAAGCCCGCATGAGTTCCCGCCACCTGACCCGGCACTTCAAGACCGTCACCGGCACCACCCCGCTGCAATGGCTCCACACCCAACGCATCCGCCACGCACAGGAACTCCTGGAAGGCTCCGACGCCACCATCGACGCCATCGCCACCACCACGGGAATGGGCACCGCCACCACACTCCGCCGGCACTTCAACCGCACCGTCGGCGTTCCGCCCGACACCTACCGCCGCACCTTCCGCACCCAGGAACGCACCGGGGCCACCGTGTGACCGCGGCCCTCGCCGTCGAACCGACGACCGCAACCGGGCGCGCCGGCGGACGAGGGGCTGCGGACGGCGGGCGATCAGTGCAGGCCCGGCGTGTTGACCGCGGCTCCTCCACTCACCCCGGATGCGCCCTGCGCCGTTTAATGGGCGGTGGATGCGCGCCGCGCGGCCTACGATCGCCCGCATGTCGCTTCGTCGTGTAGTGCACGTGTTATTGGCCCTCGCCGTGGCACTGACCGGGTTGGTCGGCGGTGCCGCAGGAACCGCTTCGGCGCAGGAGGAGAGGTCGCCGGCAGGACGTCAACTGCTGTTCTACAACCACGCCTACGGGGTGCTCGACCGGGAAACCGCCGACGCCGTCGAGCACTCCGCCTACTTGCGGACCTTCGCCAACTTCCAGGTCCGCACCACGACCGGCTCGGGCGGCGAGACCTGGACCGGCCGGTACCTGATGGGACGCGAAACCTACCTGGAGCTGTTCGGGGTGGGCGACGTCCCGGGCCAGGACGGGACGCTCGGGGCCGGCGGGATGGGGGTGTCCGCCGAGCGGTCCGGCGACCTCGCCACGGTCACCGCGCGCCTGCGCGACCAGGGCGTGCCGAACCCGGTCACCTTCCGCCAGACCCGCGACTTCGGCGACGGGCTGCCGGTCCCGTGGTTCGACGCCGTCTTCACGACCGGCCAGTACGACGCCTTCGGCGCCTGGGGCATGGAGTACCTGCCGGAGTACTTCGCCGACCCGCGCGGCAACACCGAGCCGGCCTCCTGTCCGGGTGACGTCGGCCGCGAGCGGTACCTGTCCGACGGTTACCGCGACCACCTGATGAGGGACGTGACCTCGATCCGCCTCGGGGTCACCGCACGCGACCTGGCCAACACGGTGCCCCTGCTCAGGGCGGGCGGCTTCACCGTGCGGGAGCTCTCCGACGGCAGCGTCGTGGCACGGGGCGGCGGTACGACCATCCGCCTGGACACGGTCGCACGCGAGCAGGCCGGACTGCGGCAGGTCGAGATGTCCCTCAACCACCCCGTGCTCCACCGCCACGAGGAACGCATCGGCCAGTCGACCCTCGTGGTCGGCCCGGGCGACCGTGCCGTGTGGACCTTCGGGGCCACCCGGTAGCGCACGGGTCTCGTCGCGAGGGCCGATCCGGCCACCTCAACCGTCACCCGCAGGTACGGGGACCGGGCCGGATCGGCCCTCCCCCGTGTAAGGGGGAGCTTCGCCGAGCACTCCTAGCGGTTCACTAGCGAAGGTCCTCGGGGTGGGGTCCCGTGGCGTACGGGTTCGGTTCGCCCTCCGCGAGCACTCCCACGAAGGGCTCGCCCTCCCCCGCGAAGGTGTACGCACCGCCCTCAATCCGCCCGATCAGGCCGTGGGTCCATTCCGCTTCGCTGTCGGCCGAGTGCACCCACATGTTCATGATTTCGCCGATGTGCCCGAGTTGTTCGGGCCCGTTCTCCGGCGTGTAGTACTCGGTGACCGAGGTTCGCCACTGCTCAAGTCCCTTGAGCCTGTCCTTGAGGAGCGCGACGGCCTCGTCCCGCGGCAGGTCGACGATGAATCCGATGCCGGCTGAGAGCACGTCCATCTTCTGGTCGTACGAGGTCAGCGCCTGGCGGAGCAGTGTGAGGTACTCCTCGGTGCCCTGGTCGGTGATCTCGTACTCGACACGGGGCGGACCGCCGACGGTGCTCGGCGCGACGTCGTGGGCCATGAGGAGGCCTTCCTTCGCCATCTGCTTGAGCGCGTGGTAGATCGAGCCCGGCTTGGCGTTGGACCATTCGTGGGCGCCCCAGAATTCCAGGTCGTTGCGCACCTGGTAGCCGTGCGCTCGTCCGTGCTGGCGGACCGCGCCGAGGACCAGCAGCCGGATCGCTGACATGGGTGTCTCCCTTCAAGACAACTTTGACTAGCCTAGTGCTATCCAAGTTTGACTAGATGCGCGGGCGGGCACACCTTGCCATGTAATCAAGTTTGACTAATGAGTCCGGGTGCCCTACCTTGGAGCCGGCTAGTCAAGTTTGACCATAGGGAGGGAGGGCGTTTTGTCCGACTACGATCCGGCGATCGTCGTCGAGGGCCTGCGGAAGAAGTACGGGCACAAGCAGGCCCTCGACGGCCTCGATCTCACCGTCCGAGCGGGGACCGTCCAGGGGATCCTCGGGCCCAACGGAGCCGGTAAGACCACGGCCGTACGCATCATGTCCACGCTGCTGCGTCCCGAGGAGGGTCGGGTCGAGGTGGCGGGAGTCGACGTGAGGACCCGGCCCGACGAGGTGCGCTCACGGATCGGGCTGCTCGGCCAGAACGCCGCCGTGGACGAGGAGCTCAGCGGTCGCCAGAACCTGGAGATGTTCGGCCGGCTCCACCGTCTCGGCGCGCGCCGCGCCGCAGCCCGGGCCGACGAGCTCCTGGCCCGGTTCGGGCTCGCGGACACCGGCAGCAAGGCCGTCAAGCAGTACAGCGGCGGTATGCGGCGGCGGCTCGACCTCGCGGCGTCCCTCATCTCCCAGCCGCACGTGCTCTTCCTGGACGAGCCCACGACCGGACTCGACCCCCGCGGCCGCACGGAGGTCTGGAACGCGGTGCGCTCACTCGTGGAAGGCGGCACGACCGTCCTGCTGACCACCCAGTACCTGGAGGAGGCCGACCAACTGGCCGACCGGATCGCAGTGATCGACCACGGGAGGGTCATCGCGGAGGGCACGGCGGACGAGCTGAAGACCACGACGGGTGGCGACCGCATCGACGTGGTCCTGCACGACACGGCCCAGCTGGCGCGCGCAGCCTCCCTCCTGCCCGGCGAGCCGGTGGTGGACGAGGACCGGCGGATGGTCAGCGCCTCGGTCACCGACCGCATGTCAGCCCTGACCGAGACCGTGCGAGCACTGGAAGCGGCCGGCATCGAGGCGCAGGACATCGCGGTGCGCCGACCGACGCTCGACGAAGTCTTCATACACCTGACGAAGGAGGACAGCGCATGGGTGCGACGCTCGGCGTGAGCACGACGCACGGCACGGGTTCGCGGCTGAGCTGGGCGGCCTCCGACTCATGGACGATGACCAGGCGCGAGCTGGCGCACTGGGCGCGCCAGCCCGCCCAGGTGGTCGTCGGGTTGGTCTTCCCGGTGATGATGCTGCTGATGTTCAGCTACCTGATCGGCGGCGGACGGGGCGTCGACGGGGACTTCAAGGCCTACCTGGTCCCCGGCATGCTCACCATGACCATGGCCTTCGGCCTTGAGGCGACGATGCTCTCGGTCACCCAGGACCTCGGCAAGGGAGTCATCGACCGGTTCCGCTCGATGCCGATGAACTCCGGCGCGGTCCTGGTCGGCCGGAGCGTCGCCGACATGCTGCAGTCGGCGGTCGGCCTGACCGTGATGATCGCGGTCGGATACGCGATCGGCTGGCGCTGGCACAACGGATTCGCCTCCTTCCTCGGCGCGGTGGGACTGCTGTTGCTGCTGCGGTTCGCGATGCTGTGGATCGGCATCCACCTGGCGCTGGTGGCGGGCAAACCGGAACTGGTACAAGCGGTACAGATCCTGGTCTGGCCGGTCAGCTTCCTCTCCAACGCCATCGCCGCGCCCGGATCGATGCCTCCCTGGCTGGGCGCGATCGTGGAGTGGAACCCGCTGTCGGCGACGGCCACCGCGGTGCGCGGCCTCTTCGGCAACCCGGGCGCGGACGGAGGCTCGTGGGCCGCGACCCACGCGGAACTGCTCGCGGTGACCTGGCCGGTGGCCCTGATCGCGGCGTTCCTCCCGCTGGCGGTCAAGCGGTTCCGGGACCTGAGCCGCTAGCGAACCCCGTCCAACCCCGGATTCGGCTCGCCCCCAACCGTCCACTGCTTCGATCACGCCCCGAGGGAGTACCGTACCCATGCCCGAAACCCGTTCCGGTGACGCTGTGACTCCGCTTCCGTCACTCGCCGCCCAGGCCGAGCGCCTGATCGAGCTCGGTGTGCCCGAGCTCGCCGGGATGTCCGCCGCCGAATTCCGGGCGTTCGCGGCCGACAGCGGCAGCGATGACGACGAGGTACTGCTCGCCGTCCACCCGGACCGGGCACCCGCCTCCGCCCTCGCGCCGCTGCTCCGCCACGGCGGCAAGCCCGGCTTCGTCGTCGACGACATGACCGACGTCGACCAGTTCGCGCCGCACGGCGTCGAGTTGCCCGACGCGCCCCTCTACCTCGTCACCGGCCCCGACCGCGGCGACCACATGGCCAACTGGAGCCCGGACGAGGCCCTCCCCGCCCTCACCGGGGAGGGCCGCACCCCGCTCGTGCTCACCGAGGGCATCCACTGGCTGCTCCAGCAGCCCGCCGTGCTGGAGCGCAACCACTGCTTCATGACCATCGGCTCGCGGCTCCGCAAGGCCAACGGTGCGCTGGACGCCCGCACCCCGGCGATCTGGATCAGCAACGGTTCGGGACGGGACGGCCGTGAGCGACGCAACGCACCCAAGGTCGGCTGGTGCTGGTGGCACAACCGCCACACCTGGCTCGGCTTCGCCTCTGCCACGGGCCGCCGCCCCCAGCCTGCGAGCACCCCGGCGTTCAGCGACGCCCAAAGGGTGTCACCGTAGCCGGGGCGATGGTCGCATCGCTCGCGCGGACGCCGCGGCGGACCTTGACGCTTCCCCCACTCTGTTGGTGAAAGGCTTCCCTTCCTTGCGCAAACTCACCTACTTCGCCGCCGCAACCCTGGACGGCTTCATCGCCGGGCCGGACGGCGCGGACCCCACCGGACCGAACGGCTTTTGGCCCGTACCTGCGGACTACGTCGAGCACCTCGTCGCCGAATACCCGGAAACCCTGCCGCACCAAGCCAGGCAGGCCCTGTCGGTCACGGCCCCGGGCACGCACTTCGACACCGTGCTCGAAGGCCGACGCAGCTACGGGATCGGCCTGGCAGCCGGTACCACCGACGCCTTCCCCCACCTGCGCCACCTCGTCTTCTCACGGACCCTGGCCGAGAGCCCCGACCCGGCCGTCCAGATCGTCGCCAGCGACCCGTCGGCCACCGTCCGCGAACTCAAAAGGCAGGAAGGCAAAGGCATCTGGCTCATCGGCGGAGCGGAGCTGGCAGGCGCCCTGTACGCCGAGATCGACACACTGATCCTCAAACTCGCCCCGCTGACGATCGGCAACGGGATCCCCCTGTTCTCCCGCAACGCGGCCTTCGACCCGACCGCCTGGGCCCTCACCGACCACGCAGCCCTCCGGAGCGGCGCCATGTTCCTCACCTACACGCGCGTCACCGGTTGAGTACGTCCGGCGGGCCGGGCCGGGCCGGTCCGGTCCGGGCCGAACCGCTCCACCCGCTCAGCCGCGGGAGGGGCGACGCGGGCCCGGGCGCGCCCGCCAAGGAGGAAGGCAGCCCGGGGAAGCCCTCGTGGAGAGGGCCCTCCCTCAGAACGGGGGCGCGGGTTCGATGGTGAACAGGTGCTTGGTGCCGGTGAATTCCAGCAGCCGCAGGAACTGTTCCCGGGGGGCGGCCAGGTAGAGGTTCTGGCCGGTTGCGGCGACCGCCGTCCGGGCGTCCAGCAGGACGTTCAGACCCGAGGAATCGCAGAAGGACAAGTGCTGCAGATCGACCACCACGTCGCTCAGGCGCGGCTCGCCGGCCAGAGCCTCGAACAGTGCCTGACGGAAGGCCTGAGCGCGGGCGATGTCCATCTCGCCGTACGGGCGGACCACGGCCCTGTCGCCGCGGGCGTCGACCTCGATGCCCGGGCTGTCCTTCCCGCTGCGGCTGTGCACGTGGTGGTCCTCTCTCTGACCCTTCCAGCGTAGGCACAGGGGGTGGGGGCGCGACCAGTGCCACACCGGCCGCCCCCCCTGCGGTGCCAGCTCGCGCTTGTGGGGGGGTGCGGGACTACCGACGAGCCGCTTGACCAGGCTTTATGTGGTGCCGGGGAGGTGGACGAGGATGGGCTGGCCGCGTGGGCGTGGAGTGGACGTCCGGCTGGGAGGTCAGGCGGCGGCCCCAGCACTCCGGGGTTCGTCGGGAGTGCTGCTGCGCTATTCGAACGCGCGGCTGCCTCTGGCGTCGTACGTGTCCGAGACCTCGGAGTGATCGCGCCGCGCGCGCCTCCAGCTCCAGAGGGCGTGGCCCGCGAGTGCCAGAGCGACGATGACCGCTGCGGCGCGAATCGCATGCCACGTCACTGCGACCACCGGGCCTTGGCCGTGCGCCTCGACAGCGAGCCGCATGGAGGTCTCGCAGAAAGCAATCAGCGGAACGATCAGCCGGAACGGGAGGCCGCCAAAGCCGGGCATTCGCGCCAGATTGCCCAGAAATCCGACAGGCGCACCCAGGACGAAAGCAGCCATTCCCCAGAAGAATATTCCGGAGGAGATCCCGTTCATCGAACCAGATACTGACCCGCCGGATACCTCCAGGCGTCTGCCACCTCCGCCGAGCGCCAGCCGTCCGTGACGACCTCACCCGCGAGCATTTCGTGCAGCAGCCGGGCCCGGCCCCGCGTGGAGTGCCGTTCCTCGCGGGTGACCCGGTACGACGGACATCACCCCCGGCCCGCCGACAGCCGTCGTACGGCACGAGGCCACGCCCACGCAGCGCGCCACCTCCCGGGCGAGGGGCTGCGCCATCGGCAGCACGGCGAAGCGCAGGTTCTCGTCCAGCCGGGCTGGCGGGACCGCGCAGTCCTCCCACCCGGGCCACGCCTCGCCCCCGCCGGGGGTCCTGGTCGCGGTCCCGGCGGCGTCCTCGCGGATGCGCCACAGGGCCCGCTGCCGGGCCGGGTCGGTGACTGGTGGCTGCGCGACCACCCGGTCCTGGACGGCCGCCGCCCGGCCGGCCTGCGCGCGGCCGGCGGGGACCCGCTGCTCGAAGGCCTCTACACCTCCGCCGCCGTCACCGGCTTCGAGGACGAGCAGGTGCTGCGGGCCCTGGGCGTACGCTCGTCCGTGGCGGCCCTGCTGGACGAGCCGGGCGGGGCGGCCGAGCTGCTGGGCCGGCTGGCCGACCCGGACCGCGAGGTCACCGGCCGCCAGCTGCACGCCCTGTACGGGGCGCTGGCCGACCTCGACCCCGATCAGGTCACCCTGCCCGACGAGCTGCGCGCGGTGGTGGGGGGCGAGGTGGTGGTCGTGGACGCGGCGGACGCGGTGGTCGCGGACGCCCCCGACCTGCTGCCGCTGACGGCCGGCCTGCCCCTCCTGCCGGTCGCCCCGGCCCGGGCGGCGGACCTCGCCGATCTGCTCCAGGTGCGGCGCCTGTCGGAGACGGTCCCGGCGGAGGTGACCACGCCGGGCGAGGAGCACGAGGTCCCGGAGGCGGTCCGGGTACTGCTGGGCCCGGCGGCCCCGGCGACGTACGTCGAGCACGAGGAGCTGATCGCGGGCGGGGTCGAACTGGACTGGCGCCGCACCCCCGACGGCACGCTCCACGCGGCGACCCTGGAAGGCGTCGCGGCGGGCCTGGCCTGGTCGGCGGGCCAATGGCCCCGCCGCTTCGAGGTCGCCGCCCTCCTGGAGGACCCGTCCCGCACGGCGGAACTGGCCAGCGACCGCTGGTTCGACTGACCTCCCGAACCGACTGGTCCCCTCCCCGAAACGATGCAGAATGGAAGGGAGGGGCAGTCCGGCAGCAGGTACGACGACGCTGCGGAGCGATGACCCATGGCCGAACGGTTGCGCATCGAGGTCCAGCGGTCCGATGAGGACATCGAATCGCTGACGCAGGACGTGGACGTCCTCCGCCGGGACCTGCTGGAACTGGACGTCGACAGCGTCGAGCGCGCCGAGGGGGGACCCGCGCCCCCCGGCAGCCGGGCGGGGAACCTGGAGCTGGCGAACGTACTGCTGGTCACGCTGCCCCCGGCCATCAACCTGCTGAAGGAAGTCGTATCCGTCGTCGGCGACTGGCGAAAACGTGGCTCCAGTCCTTCGGACATCACCCTGAAGATCGGTGACCACCGCCTGAGCCTGACCGACGTGGACGACGCCGAGCAGCGCAGGCTGATCGATGCGTGGCTGCGCGCCGCCTCCGCCGGCGACGGCGCACCGGAGGTGAAGGGTGACTGAGTCGCGCAGGAAGGCGCTCGTCGTCGTCACCAGCAGCTACGGCGACAGCAAGCTCACCGCGCTGCGGGCCCCGCCGCAGGACGCCGTGGCCCTCGCCGAGGTCCTCGGCGACCCCGCCGTCGGCGGTTTCGACGTGGAGAAGCTCTCGGACCCGAGCTGTCAGAAACTCCGCGAGGAGGTCGAGGATTTCTTCGCCGACCGCTCCTCGGACCACACTCTCCTGCTGCACTTCTCCTGCCACGGGGTGAAGGACGAAGCCGGCACGCTCTTCCTCGCGACCACTGACACCCGGTGCGACCGCCTCCGTTCGACTGCCGTACCGGCGGAATACGTGAGCAGTCTGATGCTGGCGAGCAAGGCACGACGCGCGGTCGTCATCCTCGACTGCTGCTACGCCGGGGCGTTCGACCGGGGGCTGGGGCTGCTGACGCGGGCCGATCCGGATCCGCACGTGGGCGAGAGCTTCCGGAACCTCCAGCGAATCAGCGATACGAGCCAGCGCGGGCGGGCGGTGCTGGCCGCATGCGGCGCGGTCGAGACCGCGATCGACGGCCACCACGACGAGGCCGCGGAAGGGCTGCAGCCGTCCTTCTTCACCCGCTCGGTGGTGAAGGGGCTGCGCAGCGGCAACGCCGATCTGGACGGCAACGGCGAGGTCGGCGTGTCCGAGCTTCACCAATACGTGTGCGACGAGGTACGCGAACTGACGCCCCACCAGACCCCTCGGCTGTGGGTCTTCGGCGCCCATGGCCGCGACCTCCCCATCGCCCGCGCCCCGGCACGGCGGACCGAGTCCACGCAGCTCCCACCGAAGGTGGTCACCCGTGTCCAGTCGGACGACCCCGAAAGCCGGTATTGGATCATTGATGACCTCGAATCGATGGCGCAGGGCGACGACATCGGGCTGGCCCTCACGGCCGTGACGACGCTGGACGAGCTGCTCCGGGACGACAGCCGCCGCGTGGCGGCCAGAGCCGAAAGGGCCAGGCGTTCGGCGGGACCCCGCGTCGCTCCGAGGATGCTGGATCTCGGAGCAGTGCCCCTGAACTCGCTCGGACCAGTGGCCGTGATCACCGTGGAAGGTCCACCCGTGGCGCGCTTCCGCCTCGAAGTGACGACAGATGCCTCCTGGCTGAAGGCAGAGCCCATGCCCGACGAGCGCGGGGTCAAGGTGAAGGCGGCCGGGCTTCCCGGGCAGGGACATCACCAGGGCACGGTGACGGTCCGCACCGCCACGGGGATGGCAGCGGTCCAGGTCGTGGTCGAGGTCGGGACCCGGGCGGGCAAGGGCCGAACCCTGGTGGCCGAGATTCCCCCGTCGCGTCCCATGCCGTACTGGCCTTTCTCATGGGCGGCGGCGCTCTTGGCGGCAGCTTTCGTGACTCTTCTGACGTCCGGCCCGGACATGGGGTTCTACCTCTGGGACGCCTTCTACCAGGGGGTTTCGGGCGTGCTGGTCTGGCCGGGGCTGCTGCTGAGCATGGTCGTGAACACGGTGCTGGCCGTACGGGCGTGGCGCGGCGCCGCGGTTCTTCGACGCCGCTCGGTGTTCTGGAGCTGTGCAAGCCTGACGGCTCTGAACGTGCTGGGAACGGTCATGGCTTACTCTGCGTACTTCGCCCTCAACTACGGATTCGAAATCGACTACGCCAGGACCGCCGTGGCCGTACTGTTCCTCACCTGCGCCTGCGTCGCGGAGCTCCTCGGATGCCTCGTCCTCTGGAGGGCCGGGCGGGCCGTCACGCCGGGAAGCGCCGGTTCACCCAGCGGAAGGTGAGTTCGATCAGGGTGGCCGCCGCGGCCGCGATGCCCACCGCCGCCCAGGGCATCGTCGTGCCCTCCAGCTTGAGCTCGAAGAAGCGCTGGAAGGCCGGGACCGCCAGGACCACCAGGAAGGTCAGGGCCATCGTGGCGACCAGGGCCACGCGCCACCAGGTGTAGGGGCGGGCGATGATCGCCAGGACCCACGTCGAGGTCAGGAACAGGGTCAGCGTCGCCGCGCTGGTCTCGGCCTGGAGGGCGCCCTCGCCCGCGTAGTGGGCGCGGGCGATCAGGTACGTCGTGAAGGTCGCCACCGCCGCGACCGCCCCGCCCGGGATCGCGTACCGCATGACCCGCTTCACGAAGTGCGGCCTGGCCCGTTCCTTGTTGGGTGCGAGGGCCAGGAAGAAGGCCGGGACGCCGATCGTGAGGGTGGAGAGCAGGGTCAGGTGGCGGGGCAGGAAGGGGTACTCCACCTGCGAGCAGACCACCAGGACGGCGAGCAGGACGGAGTAGACCGTCTTGGCTCGCCGGGCAGCCGGCGGGCATCGACGGTGTTCTCGGCGCCCGGCAGGCCGAGCTTGCCGGCCACGGCCGACACCGAGACCGCGTTGTCGCCGGAGATGACCTTGGCGTGGACGTTCTGCTCGTCGAAGTAGCGCAGGGTGTCGGCCGCGTCGGGCCGCAGCCGCTGCTCCAGGACGACCAGCGCGGCGGGCCGGGCAGCCCCGGTGGCGACGGCGGCGTCGTCCAGCTCGCGTACCGCCCGGGCCAGGAGCAGGACGCGCAGGCCCTGCTCGTTGAGGCCGTCGACTCCGCCAGGGCCGGGTCACCGGCCGGCAGCAGGACGTCGGGGGCGCCCAGCAGCCAGACGGAGTTCCCGCCGTTGCCCTCGCTGAAACTGGCCCCGCTGTACTTACGGGCGGAGGAGAAGGGCAGCGACTCGGTGCAGCGCCACTCCTCGCTGTCGGGGTAGGCCTCGATGATCGCCTGGAGGCTGGCGTTGGGGCGGGGGTCGGACTCGCCGAGCGCGCCGAGCACCTTCTTCACGTGGTCCGGGTCGGCTCCGCCCAGCGGGCGCAGCTCGGTCACGTCCATGCCGCCCTCGGTATGAAGGGTGCCGGTCTTGTCGAGGCAGACGACGTCGACGCGGGCCAGGCCCTCGATCGCGGGCAGCTCCTGCAGCAGGCACTGCTTGCGGCCGAGCCGGATCACGCCGATGGCGAAGGCGACGGAGGTCAGCAGTACCAGGCCCTCGGGGATCATCGGGACGATGCCGCCGACGGTACGGGCGATGGAATGTGGCTGGCGGCCTGGTAGGTGAGGAATACGCCGCTGGTCTTGTCCCGGGAGGTGGGCAGGAGCGCCTGCCCCTCGGAGATGAGTTGGTGGGCCTGCCGGGTTTCACCAAGGTCGAGAAGAGCTTGGCCGGAATCGACGGCGAGGTCGGCTTGGGACATCCACGCACACCAGGCGGGCAGAGGGCGTCCGGTAGCCGCTCCAAGATGGTGCTCTGCCGCCTCCAGCGCGCGTAGGACCGGCCGCTTGTCGCCTTGGGTGGCGAGGGTCCGCGCAAGGCGGAGGTGGAGGAGGGACCGGGCGGCTGGGTGTTCGGTGCGGGGTGAGGGCGTGTTGGAGAAGGCTGGCGGCGGTGGTGTGGTCTTTGCGCCAAGCGGCCTGGTAAGCAAGGTCGCCGAGCATGGCGGCGCCGAGGTCGGGGTCGCCTCTGGCGTGGGCGCTGTGGAGGCCGGCGATCCAGAGCTTGCCCGCGGCGGTGTGGTGTCCGTGGTCGAAGCGGTGCCAGGCGACGGTCTGGGCCAGCGAGGCGGCCAGTGTGTGGAGGCGCAGGCCAGTGGCGCGGTCGTAGCGGCCGTTGGCGATCAAGTTGGTAACGGTTCCCAAATGGGCGTCGAGCAGGGCAGTGACGTGCTGTCGCTGTTCGGTGACGAGGCCGTTGAGCTGGCGGATGGTGTCTTCGAGCACGGTGACGGTGTCGTCGCCGACGAGTTTGCCGCCTTCCAGCTGCGCGGCGAACGCGGATCCTCCACCGACGGCCCAGGCGGCGGCCAGGGCTGTGAGTGCGGTGCCGGAGATGGTGAGGAAGGCGCGGCGTTCCAGGTGTTCCATGGCGGTACTGAGGGCCTCTCGCAGGGCGGTGACGGTGCGGGATGGTCCGAGGGGGACGACTCCTCCGTCGCTGCCGGGCAGCCAGTTCGGCCAGTCGTCGTGATCGACGAGCTGGGCGGGCAGTTCTAAGACGTCATCTCATTTGGCGAGTCTGCGGTAGCAGATGAGGGTGCAGGCGATGCTGGTGAAGGCGAGGAAGTGTTCGGCTTTGCGTTCGTAGCGTCGGTGGAGTCGGCGACAGCCGGCGAGCCAAGCCATGGTGCGTTCGATGGTCCAGCGGTGGCGGCCCAGCCGCTGCGATGACTCGATGCCCTTGCGGGCGATGCGGTGTGTGATGCCGCGTTCGCGTCACCATGTCCGCAGGTGGGCGTAGTCGTAGCCTGTGTCGGCGTGGAGCTTGGCGGGCTTGCGCCGTCGGCGCCCGCGGCGGGAGCGGATGGGCGGTATCCCGCGAACGAGGGGCTCGAGAGCCTGGCTGTCGTGCAGGTTCGCGCCCGAGATTCCGACGGAGAGGGGCAGACCAGCCCGCTCCGTGATCAAGTGGATCTTCGATCCGAACTTGCCCCGGTCCACAGGATTCGGACCTGTCCCCCTTTTCAGGGCCCGCATGTTCACCGAGTCGATCGCGCAGCGGGACCAGTCCAGCTCGCCGCGGGCGCCGAGCTCGTCGAGGACCAGGCGGTGCAGCTTGGCCCACACCCTGGCCTTCGTCCACTCGGAGAAGCGCCGGTGGGCTGTCGCCCCCGACGGCCCGAACGATGCCGCGGGCAGCTGCTGCCAGGTACAGCCCGAGGTGGCGACGAACACGATCGCAGCGAGTACCTCCCGGTCACCATGCCGACGCCGGCCACCGCCCTGAGGCCGCGACGGCGCCTCCGGCACCACCCGCTGGAACAGTGCCCACAGCTCATCCGGCACCAGCCGCTCAACAATCCCCGCCACGACCGACAGCCTACACAGCACGCCAAATGAGATGCGTCTTAGGCGCCGGGGTCGACGGGTCGCTTGTAGTACCGCCAGGGGAACCATCCCGCGCCGACCGGAATCCATCCTTCCGATTCCATCCGTCGGTGTCGCGCGACAGAGGGGAGCGTGACCCGGCAGTGCTCCCAGGGGTGACCGGACGCCTCCACCTCGTGGAAGAACGGGCCGTAGCCGACCATGTGCCAGCCGTCGCGGCCGGCCTCCTCCAGGGCGGCCATCTCGTTGAACGCGGTCAACCCGCTGAGGGTGCGGCGCTTCGGGGCGTTCGGTCCCGCGGCCAGCGGTGCCGACGGACCCGCCCCCGCGCGCGCCTTGCCCGCGAAGCGCTGTTGGGCGGCCTGACGGCTCACGCCCAGGACGCGACCCACCGTGTCCCAGCTGTGGCCGGCGGCCCTGGCACCCTGGACCGCCTCGCGCAGCAGTCGACTCGCCTCCTCGGCACCGACCCGCGAGGCGTCCACCAGGCGCAGGTACCCGTGGGCGTCGTGTTCGAGCGAGTCGGCCAGCCCCTCGGGGGCACCGAGGACGGCTGCGGCGATTCCTTCCCGGATCCGATCCATCTCCGCCGGGTGGAGCAGGGGTTCGTCGTTCATCGGCGCAGTCCGGCAAGGGGCTCCAGGGCGTCGAGGACGGCCTCGTCGCGGCGCGCCTGCTCGGCGGAGTTGCGGGCCGCCGCCCGGGCGGCCAGGCCGGCCGTGCAGGCGATGAGTGCGAGGCCCCCGACGATCAGGGCGACGGTGACGAAGGTGCCGAACCGGTCGCCGAACGTCACCGTCACGGCCGGCAGACTCACAGCGAGCGGCAGCACAGCGGCCATCGAGGTGGTGGCGGGAAAGACGTCCCGGTGCCGGTCCTTCGAGTTCAAGATCAACATGCGTCAAGGAAACCTTGACGCGGCCGACTTGTCAAGAATTCCTTGACGCCTGCGTCGCGCACCGCCACGGCGCGACCTGGCCGCGCCGGCCGGGGGATCAGCCGGTGCAGGTGATGGAGAAGGGGACCGGGTTGGAGGTGGTGCGGATGGGGCTCTGGAGTTCCACGGCCATCCCGGTGGTCAGGGTGCCGGTCTTCGCCCAGGTCGTCAGGCGCACGGTGTCGTGCCCGGTGGGGTTGGCCTTGTCCCCGATCGACATGGTGCGCCAGTGCGGGTCCACCACCGAGCCGTCGCCGGACACCCAGCGGTAGGAGATCAGCGTCGGCTCGGGCGCGGTGAACGTCGCGGTGAACGCGGGCGCCCGCCCCTCGGGGGTCGGGCAGGTGCCGGTGTAGGTCGTGTTCGCGCCTGCCACCGACACCCGTACGCCCGTACCGGGGCCGGTGTCCTCGTCGTCGCGGGTGACGGCGTAGACCACTGCGGCGGCGGTCAGGACGCAGGCGGCCGCGCCAGCCGCGACGAGGGTCGTCGTACGGCGCTTGCGGGGCGGGGCGGCGGGCGCGGTGTGCGTGGCGGGCGCGGCGGGCGCGGTGTGCGTGGCGGGCGCCGCAGGCGCGGCAGGTGCGGCGGGTGTGAGCGGGGCCGGTTCCGCGGGCCGCGCGGCCGGCGCCGCCGCCGCGGTGGCGGGTTCCGCGGGCGGCGGCAGGACGCGGGCGGCGGTCGTGGTGGCGTCCGGCTCGTGGGCGATGTCCCGCAGGGCCGCCGCGACTTCGGCGGCGGACGTCCGCTCGGCGGGTTCCTTGCGGAGCAGTCCGGCGATGACCGGGGCGAGCGGGCCGGCCCGGACCGGCGCCGGCGGTTCCTCGTCCACCACGGCCCGCAGGGTGCTCAGCGCCGTGTCCTGGCGGAACGGGGAGATCCCCTCCACGGCCGCGTACAGCATCACGCCGAGGGACCACAGGTCCGACTCGGGGCCCGAGGGGCGGCCCAACGCCCGCTCCGGCGGCAGGTACTCGGGGGAGCCGACCACCTCGCCGGTCATGGTCAGGGCGGTGCTGCCCTCGACCGTGGCGATACCGAAGTCGCTGAGGACCACCCGCCCGTCCTCGGCGAGCAGCACGTTCGCCGGCTTCACGTCCCGGTGCTCCACGCCGACGGCGTGGGCGGCGCACAGCGCGCTCAGCACCTCGGCGCCGATGTGCGCGGCGTGCCGCGGGGTGAGCGGCCCCTCGACCCGCAGCAGATCGGCCAGCGACTGCCCTCGGACCAGCTCCATCACGATCCAGGGCCGGTCGTCCGCCATGACCACGTCGTGGACCGTGACCACGTTGCGGTCGGGTATCCGGGCCGCCGCCCACGCCTCGCGCTCCAGCCGGCTGTACATCCGCGCGATGTCGTCGGCCCGCCGGCCGGCCGGGGCCCGTACTTCCTTGACCGCGACCTCCCGGTGGAGGGTCTCGTCGCGCGCCCGCCACACGGTGCCCATACCGCCTTCGCCGAGCCGGGACAGCAGTCGGTAGCGGCCCGCGATCAACCGCTCCCCGCCCGCCGCCCCCGGTGCGGCCGCGGTGGTGGCCGCGGTGGTGGCCGCGGTCGTGTCGACGGTGGCGGCCGTGTCCGTGCCCGGTGCGGTCGCCGCGCTGGTGGCCGCACCGGTGGCCGCGAGCGCGGTCTCCGTCACCGTCTCGGATTCCTCGTTGTGCATGGCGGCGGTCTCCCTCTGATCGTCGGCCGACGCACACATCACGTGCAGAGCGGACGCCCGGTTCAAGAGTGCGCGGAACATTCCAAAAAGAGGTTGAACCGATCAGGTCCGCAACGACGTGTTGTCCCGTACGAGCAGTTTCAGCCGCGTCGTCATCAAGGAGTGTCGAGTGTCGTCTGTCATCGTGGGGCGCACGGGCCCCTTCACCGGGCAGAGCGTGGTTCTGGGCGACGAACCCCTCAGCTTCGGGCGCAAGAGCGACAACGGCGTCGTGATCGTCAGCCCCAGCGCCTCCCGACTGCACGCCGAGATCCTCGCGGAGGACGCCGGGTTCGTCCTCTACGACCGGGACAGCCGCAACGGCACGTTCGTCAACGAGCAGCGCGTCACCCGGCACGTACTCCGCCCGAACGACTGCATCCGCATCGGCGACGAAACCTTCCTCTACGAGGGGCAGGACGCCATGGAGACGGTCATGGACCTCTCCCTCCTGGACATCCCCCGGGCGAGCACCACGGACCCCGGCACGCTGCGGGTCACGGTCACCGGCGGCGGCCCGGTGGGCCTGGCCTTCGCCCTGGCCCTCGACGAGATGCTGCCCGGCCGGACCGCCATCACCGTCTACGACGGGCGCTGGACCAGGAAGGGCTCCGCGGTCGTCTGGAAGGACGAGACCCAGGGCAACTTCCGCCGCCAGCAGGTGGTGACCGTCCAGAGCAGGCAGTACCTGGCCCTGTCGGAGGAGGTGCTCGACGCGCTGTTCGACGACGCCGGCGCGTACTCCGAGATGTGGCCGGTGGGCCCGGACTCGGTCGACGGCCGCCCGCCGCGCAACATCAGGATCGCCCACATCGAGGACCGGCTGCTCGACCTGGCGAACAGGCGGCCGGCGATCCGCCTCGTCCCCCGCCGTTTCGACGTGGAGGAACAGCAGAGCCGGCTCGCCCAGGAACACGTCCTGGTCGTCAGCGAGGGCGGCCGCTCCCGCACCCGCGAGCACTACGCCGACCGCTTCGGCGCCGCCGACGCCTCGATCTACTCCCTCGACGGCGAGCACCTCCAGGACATCGTCCTGGGCCTGAGGGTCAAGTCGAAGCTGCCGGACCCGATGAGCGTGCTGCTCACCGTGTCGCAGAACCGGTTCCTGCTCAACTCGCTGCGCGGCGAGGGCTTCCTGAACATGCGGCTCACCCGGGAGGAGGCCAAGAACGTCATCGGCATCGACCCGGTCCGCCAGGTCTTCGAGGAGTGCATCGCCACCCGCCCCTGCCTGATGAGCCGCCAGGAGGAGGACAACGAGTTCCGCTGCCCCACCCACGGCACCCTCTTCCTGCCCGCACTGCTGCGCAGCTCGCCGCTGTGGAAGGAGATCCGGCAGGGCCTCGCCCTCTTCGGGGTGGCGGAGGACGACCTGTCCGCGATCACCTCGTTCCGGCTGGACATGGTCCAGCGCCCCCGGTTCACCGCGCAGTTGCACCGGCCGACCGCGACCAGCCCCGGCACCTACGGGTTCCTGCTGGGCGACGCGGCCAACGCCATCCACTTCTGGCCGGGCCGGGGCCTCAACAGCGGCCTCGCCTCCGCCACTTCGCTGGCCCGCTCGCTCAGCCGCGCCTGGCAGGGCAGGCCGCTGCGGGACGCCGACTTCATCCGGCACGAGGCAGCGATGTCGATGCTCCAGTACCGGCACAAGAGCCGGGCGTGGAACGCCATGGTGACCACCGACGAGCAGGGCGTGACCCGCGCCATCAAGGACATCATCGCGCGCAGTGCGGAGGCGGCACGCAGTGGTACCGCGGCCGGTGCGGGGTCGGGTGCCGGTGCCGCTGCCGGTGTCGCTGCCGGTGCCGCTGCCGCGGACGGGAGCGATCTGGAGGCGCTGCTGGACCGGATGGCCGGGATCCGCGAACGCCTGGCGTCCCGGCTGCCCGGGCTGCCCACGGACGCGGAACTCCGCTCGCACCTGGCCTCGATCGCCCCCGCCACCCTGCGCACCCTGCGGGAGAGCGGCGCCTGGGACACCCTGATCGTCGGCGGTGAGGAGGCCGACATCGACCTCTTCTACCAGTCGGACTCCCCGGTCTTCGTTCCGCGCCCCGCCGACCCGCGGGTCCTCGCGCAGTCCTAGGACGGGCAGGCTCACACGGGGGCTCACCACTCAGCCGCCCAGCCAGCCAGTGGCTCCGAGCCCTGGCCCGGGCGCGATCCCGCCACCGATTGACGGATTCCGTCGCAGCGCGGGTCCACGCACTGCACGAGGATGAGACCCCCTCAACCCAGCTTCGTGGAGACGGAATCATGCGCGCATCCGCCCTGTCCGCCACCGTCGCGATGGTGGCCGCGACGCTCGCCGGAGGAGCGGCTCCGGCCGCTGCCGCCCCCGCGGGCACGCTCCCCCCGATCGACCTGGAGGCCGGTACGGCAGCCCTCCACCACAACACCGCGAGGGTGACCTACGAGCGCGTCGACGGCGCGGCGAACACCTTCAGGATCATCACGGTGGAGGCGTTCTCCGGAAGGCGCGACTGCATCTGGGTGGAGTGGAACGACCCGGACGGCTGGAACAACGGTTGGAGCCGCCTCCACAGCGAGCCCCCGTGCGACGGCGGCAACCTGTTGGAGAGGCCCGACCGGATCATCACGGCGCCCAAGGACCACCCGATCAAGGTGCGCCTGGTCGCCTACCACCACGACAACGCGGTCGACATCGTCCACAAGGACGTCGCGAAGCTCTGAGCAAGGCCGGTGCGCCGAGTGCCGTCGCCAGCCCGACTGTGGGCGAGGGCGCCGAACAGGTCGCTCTCGCCGGGGCCGTGAGCCTGCACGGTGTGGTACGGCTTCGGTGCAGTGCCACCTGCGCGTCGTGGGCGCGTGCCGCTGCCCCGACCGTCCCCGTCTCCTCGGCGGACGGGCCGTCGCAGGGTATGAGCCCGCACACAGCAGCCTCTTACACGGATGGCTGATCGTCATCATCCGTCACGGTCAGGGGGTGGGGTCGGGCCAAGGGGTGTCCGCGGCTACTGCGGCGGTGTAGTCGACGCCCGGCACGGAGAATCCGTAGAGGCGTTGGACTTCGGCGCGGAACCAGTCGAGGTCGGCGAGGCCCGCGATGGTGTCGGTGGTGGCTGCCTCCCAGCGTTCGGCGACGGCCGCCTGGACGTCGTCGGTGAGTTCCCAGGTGTCCAGGCGGATCCGGCCTTCGTCGTCCAGGGCGAGCGGGGCGGCACCGGTGAGCTGGTCCCACAGGGCGGCGAGCTGCCGGATCGGCGGGACCAGGCCCTCTCCGAGGACGCCGCGGAGCAGGCCGGTGTACAGGGCGATGCCGGGGATGGCGGTGGAGGACTGGGTGACGGCGGCGCCGTTGACCGAGGTCACGGCCCGACCACTCACCGTTTTCGCGAGGCGCTCGTCCAGGGTGCGGGCGGTGGCCTCCAGGTGGGCCTTGGCCGCGCCGATGGTGCCCTGCCGGTAGATCGCCGCGGTCAGCGGCGAGCCGATGTACGACAGCGCGGCAGTGGCGAAGCCGTCGGCGAGCAGGCCCCGGCTGGCGAGGTGGTCGATCCAGCGTTCCCAGTCCGCGCCGCCCATCACGGCCACGGTCTGCTCGACGTCGTCGTCCTCGGCCGGCCCGGTCTCGACTTCGCGGACCTCGGGAACGCCCTGGTCGTCGAAGAGGAGGGTCTTGGTGCGGTTCGCCCGGCCGATCGGCTTGAGGACGGAGGCGTACGTGGTGCCGGTGTCGGGGTCGGTGCGGCGGGGCGCGGCCACCGAGTAGAGCAGGTGGTCCAGCCTGCCGCCGAAACGCTGCTCGATGAGGTCGGCGACCTGGTTCTTCATGGTGTCGGAGAACGCGTCGCCGTTGAGGAAGACCAGGTCCCGCCCGGCGGTACGGGCGATGTCGGCGGTGGCGGCGGTGCGGTACCAGCCGGCCGTGGCGGTACGCCGTTCGGTGGGGGCCTTCTCGAAGGACACCGCGATCCCCCGCATACCGGCGCGCTTGAGTCCGGCGAGCGTGGCCGCGAGGCCGTATCCGGCGGAGGAGCCGATGATCAGCGCCACCGGCCCGGCGCCCTCCGGTGCGTCGGCAGGAGCGGGGCAGGTCTGCCACATGTCGGCCACCTGCTGCCGGCAGCCCACCGGGTGGGAGTCGAGGAAGAGGAAGCCCCGGTTGCGGGGAGTGAGAACGCGCTCGTTCACGATGGCGGTCCTTGGGTCGGCCGGGACGAAAGCTGCGGCGGCCAACCGGCCGCCGCGTCCTGCAAGTCTGCGCCAGCACGCACAGGGGCACGAGGCGTGCCGGGGACAACGATCACGGGCCGATCTTGGAGTGTTGCCACCACGTCCCGCAGCTCGGCAAGAACCGGTCGCACCCAGCTCAGCACCGTCGTGCACCGCCGCGTCCGCGCCTGTGGGGCAGGTCACAGTTGAGGTTGACCCCGGGTCAGGGTGGAGGCTCGTCGCAGCGGCACGACGCCGGCTCGGACCTCACAGACCGAAGGAGCGGACCACCATGACCATCACCCTTTCCGAGGATCGCCCGGAGCTGCAGAAGGCGATCCAGGAGATCGTCGATTCCGGAATCGCCGGGGTGTCGCTGCGCGTGCACGACGAGCGCGGCCAGTGGGTCGGCAGCGCCGGGGTGCGCGAGCTGGGCGAGGCTGGCAGGCCGCCGGCCGACGGGCACGTCCGGATCGGCAGCAACACCAAGACCTTCACCGCGACCCTGGTGCTGCAGCTGGTGGCCGAAGGAAGGATCGGACTGGACACCCCGGTGGCGGACTACCTGCCCGCGTTCGGGCTGGACCGACGGATCACGGTGCGGATGCTGCTGCAGCACACCAGCGGGGTGTTCAACTTCACCGGCGAGCTCTACGACGACGGGACGGTCGCACGCGGGATCCCCGCCACGATCTCGGGCAAGGAGTGGGTGGACAACCGGTTCAAGACCTACCGGCCCGAGGAACTGGTACGACTGGCGTTGTCCAAGCCGGCGCGGTTCGAGCCGGGGACGGACTGGAGCTACTCCAACACCAACTACGTGCTGGCCCGGCTGCTGGTCGAGGAGACCACCGGACGCTCGTGCGCCGAGCAGACGCAGGAGCGGATCCTGGGGCCGCTCGGCCTGTCGGGCACCGTGGTGCCGGGCGCCTCGCCGGAGATCCCCGAACCGCATGCCCACGCCTACTACCGGTACGAGGACGGGGGCCAGCAGAAGACGGTCGACGTCACCCGCCACGACCCGTCCTGGATCTCCGCCGGCGGTGACATGATCTCCACCACCCAGGACCTCCACACGTTCCTCTCCGCGCTGGTGTGCGGAGAGCTCCTACCGGCCCCGCTGCTGGCCGAGATGCGCGAGCCGCATCCCAAGAGCGGCTTCGGCCTGGGGTTGCGCGTGGAGGACTTGGGCCCCGCCGGCGGCACCGTGCTCTTCCACAACGGCGGCTACGGCGGCCACGCGGCGTTGATGTACAGCACTCCCGACGGCAGCAAGACCCTGACCGCCGCGCTGAACTATGTGGACGACGCTGCGATGTCCCTGGCCGGATCGTTCCTGAAGGCGCAGCAGAAGCTCGTCAACGAGGTCTTCTGCGGCGGGCGGGCCGATCCGGCTGCGCCGACCGGCTGAACACCCGAGACCCGTCGGGAGGGACGCAGGCGGACTGCGGCGAGGGTCACACCGCCGGCGGCTCAAGCCCGCCACGCCCGCGGGATGCGACGAGCGGCCGCGGGGTGGGTCTCGGCCCAGCCTCGGATGGAGCGGTACAGCATGGAAGTGACGGGCTCCACGCCGTGCGTCACCTTGAAGGGATCGGTGACCGACAGATAGCCCTGGTACGCCTGGAAGGCCGTGACGCGCATCAGCTGTGCCCGGTCCAGGTACTCCTGTGCGAAGGGCAGGTAGAAGCGGTTCCACTGGTCCCCCGTCACGTAGGGCAGCTGGTCGAGTGACGGCACGCCGTTCTCCGCGCGCCAGTCGTTGAGGGCGTCCAGGATGGTGCCGAACGCCTCCGCGACGCGCGGCGCGTCGGCGCCGCGGCCCAGTACGGAGAGCCTGACTCCGGGGGGTCGGCCTCCCTCGACCAGGGCCGCGATGTGCCCGGCGACGTCATCGGTGCTGACGATGTCCAGGTACGCGTTCTCGTCGCCGACCAGTGCGGGGACGGCTCCGGTGCACAGCGAGGACGGCAGCCAGAAGAAGCCGCTGTACCGGTCCAGGAAACCGTCCTTTCGCGCACCCATCACGATGGGGAAGCGGACGATGTCCGCCCGCGCACGCTCGGCGGCGATCAACCGTTCGGCGGCGGCCTTGGACCACTCGTACGAGTTGCGGTACGCGCCGGGCGACGTGGGCTCCACGCTGCCGGTCAGCCCGATCGCGTAGGAGGAGGACAGATGGACGAGGTGGGTGTCCTCGTCCATCCACTTCAGCAGGGCCCGCAGCGGAGCCACGTTCGCCTGCTCCGACTCCTCCTCCTCAAGATTCCAGCGGGTGTCGGCGGCGCAGTGGACCACCGCGTGCCAGGGGCCCCGCAGGGCCTCGGGGGCCTCTTCGGCGCCGACCCGCCAGGCGAGCTGGCGCGGAGAGCTGCCACCACGGCTGCTGACCCCGTACACGTCGTGGCCCGCCGCGGTCAGCCGGCGCAAGACCGCGCCGCCGACCGCTCCGGTGGCACCGGTGACGAGGATGCGTGCGGGGGAGGTCACGAGACGACGAGCCGCCTCTCGATTGCCCGGAGCATCTGCTCGGAGTTCTCCCGCAGTGCTTTGGTGGCCACCGGGTTGAGCATGTCGGCCAACAGCGGGATGCCGATCTCGAAGTCCACGGAGAACGTCACGAGGGAGGCGTCACCGTCTTGCGGGTCCACCCGCCAGTAGCCGGTGAACCGGTCCAGGTCTCCGGAGATCTGTTGGAACGTCATGGTGCGTGTCGCGTCGTCGAGTTCATCCCACTCGACCCACTCCAGTACCGATCCCTTGAGGAGTACGGACCATTCGCTCCGGCGCTTGCCGTGCTCTTCGCCCTGCACGGTCACCGACTCGACGTTCTCCATGTACGCGGCGTAGTCTTCCAGCCGCGTGACGGCACGCCACGTCTCCTCGACGGGTGCCTCGATCCGCAGACTCACTTCGACATGGGGCATTGCTGACTCTCTCTCCTCGCGGGACGGTTCTGCGTGGCCACGGGCCGGTTCAGCCGGGCGGATCGAAGCTGATCTCCCGCCCGGCGCAGTGGTCTCCGACGACCTGGTCGCAGACGAGCAGGCTCGGTGGATGGTGGTGCGCAGCCAGCGAGTCGACCAGCAGCTGCGCGGCGGGCAGGCCGCTGGTGTACAGGCGGCTTCCGGCCACGGGGGTGAGGGCCGACACGACGCGGTCTCGTACGTCGCTGAGCGTGGCGCGCAGCGCGACGGCCGCGGCGAGGGCCGCGCGACCGGAGAGCGCGCCGTCCTCGAAGTCCCGGCCGAGCTGGCGACAGGCACCACCGAGTGTCAGCAGCTCCCTGGTCGCGCGGCCCAGGAGGGCCACGCGCGGGCCGTACTGGCCGGAGGCGGACAGCTGCTGGTAGGTCAGGTCGAGGAGGGCGCTGAGAACTCCGTGGTAGGTGGCGGCGAGCAGCACGGAGAACCAGACCATGCCGGAGATCACCGTGTCGTCGATGACGTCGGCCGGCCCCCGGTGGAAGACGAGGCGGTCGTCCAGCTCGACGTCCTGGAACACCAGCTTGGCCGTGTCCGACCCGGTCATGCCCAGGGAGGGCCAGTTGCCCTCCACGGTGAGGCCCGGGGAAGCGGCGGGGCACAGCGCGAGGATGGTCTCGTCGGTCCCCTCCACCCGGGCGGTCAGGCACACCAGCGTGGCGGCGGAGGCCAATGAGCAGGGGTACTTGACCCCCGACACCCGGTAGCCCTTGTCCGTTTCGACCGCCACGGACCGGCTGCTCATGAAGTTGGGGCTGCCGCCCGGTTCCGCGAACGCCGACGCGACGAGGGCGTGCGACCCGGCGATGCCCTCGAGGAGCATCCAGCTGGTGTCCCGGTGGCGCTGCCAGTAGTCGGCCATCAGCCCCACGGTGAAAGAGTGCATGTTCAGGGCGATGGCGGCGGACGGATCGACGGTGCCCAGGGCCCGCTGCGCGGAGGCCACCTGCACCAGGCCGGCGCCGCCCCCACCGAACTCCCGGGGGATCGCCAGTGCGGCGAAGCCGCCGGCGGCCACCTGCCGGATCCGGTCCGGGCCCGAGTCACCCTCCGGGGCGCCGTCCGGCGCCCAGTCGGTGTGCCAGCCGGAGTCGAGCATCTCCCTGTGGGGCGCCTGCTCCTGTTCTGCGCGGTTGCTCATGCTCAGGTGCTCCTCTCCTGGACGGGACGGGCAAGGTGTGACGACGGGCGGGGTGCCGGGCCGCCGGGGCGGTGGCGCCGCGCACAGGTGCACAGCAGCGCCCGGTCCGTCCCGTCCGGCATCGGGCGCGCCTGCGTCGACAGCTGCCGCAGTATCCGTGCAGCGGCCCGGCGGCTGCTGCAGCGCAGGACCGTGGCGGAGCAGGCCGACAGCACGGGGCGCATCCTGCGCAGTTCTCGGCCGCGGAATCCGGCGGCCTTGCGCACGAGGGCGGTGAGGCTGCGCACGGGAGGGTCGTCCGCCGCCAGGCCGGCGGGCAGGTAGTCCCGCGACGGCCGTCCCAGCAGGCCGTCCCGGCGCAGTCGAAGGGAGCGGCGCACCAGGGCGCCAGCGCACAGCCACGGATGTCGGTCGAGCAGGATGACGGTGTCGGCCCGCTCGACGCGCTGCCGCACGGTGTCGGCGAAGTTGCCGTCGATGATCCAGTACGGTTCGGCGGCGAGCCGCTCCACCGTCCGTTCCCACTCCGGCGCCGTGGGTCTGCGCCAGCCCGGTCGCCAGTACAGGTCGTCGAGGTGGATCAGGGGCAGACCGGTGCCGGCGGCGAGGGCGTGGCTGAAGGTCGACTTGCCGCTGCCGGGGCTGCCCAGCACCACGATCCGGCGCGGAGCCGTGGGGGCCATCACACGGCCACCGGGTCGTTGATCAGCGCGGCCACCTTCCGCATCGTCGGCGCGTCGGCGAGGGACACGCGCAGGCACCCCTCCAGTCCGGGCACGTCGTCGAGCGGGCGGATGCGCACGTCGTGGCTGTCCAGGTGGCGTGCCATCCGCGCGGGCACGGCGCGGTCACCGGTTCGGAACGTCACGAAGTTTCCGCCCGGGTCGAGGGCGCTCCACCCCGGGTGCCCGTCGAGGACCTCCCGGACGAAGTCCGAGCGGATGGCCCGTACGTCGCGCCACACTTCGGCGAACCGGTCCTGGTCCTCCAGCACGGCGTGCAGGAGCGCCAGCGCCGTGGCCGAGACGGTGCTGTCCGGCCGGAACCGGGACAGGTAGGAGACCAGCGCCGGTGAGCCGAAGACCGAGGCGATGCGTGCGCCGGCGAGTCCGAAGGTCTTGGAGTACGAGCGCACGACGAGGAGATGCGCAGACGAGGCGACGAGCGGGACATGGGTGATGCCGGTGAAGGCGCCGTAGCACTCGTCGACGACGAGCAGGTGGCCGGCTCGCCGTGCCCGTTCGGCCGTCTCCCGGATCTCCGCCGGTGACAGGGCGAGGCCGGACGGGCTCGCCGGGTTGGTGACCACCACGACCGCCGGGGCGTGTTCCGCCATCGCGCTGTGCAGCCCGGCCAGGTCGAGACGGGAGGACCCGGCCTCCAGCGCGGGGCAGCCCACGACGGGCACGGCACGCAGGGCGGCGTAGTACCTCCAGCTCTCGAACGCCGGCTCGTGCAGGATCAGGCCCCCGCCGCCGGCCGCCAGGGCGTCTACGACGAGGCCGACGGCGGAGTCGGAGCCTGCGGTGAGCAGGATGCCGGACGGCTCGTGGCCGTGGTGGTCGCCGAGCGCGGCCAACAGGTCCTGCTGGTAGGGGTAGTACATCAGGTCCGCGGTGGTGAGCCGGTGCGCTGCCGCCGAGACGAGTTCGGCCGCCACGGGGTGGCGCAGTTCGCAGCTCTTGAGGTTCAGCACACCGGCCCGTTGCCGCCGGGGCTGCCACGGCAGGTCCCACACGTCCGAGCGCGTGGGAAACGGCACGGCGCCCGCGAGCGGCGCGGGGGGCGGCGCGCTCATGCGCCGCTCCGGGCGGCGGCCACGGGTATCCGCTCGTACACGGACGTCACCCGGGTCTCGCGGCCGAACAGGAAGTCGTAGAGGCCGTCGTCCGGCGCGTGGTGGGGGTCCGCGATCAGGTGACGGTTGTACCTGCTGATCTCCATGGGGGTCATCGAGGGGGTCATGTCGTGCAGCCGCGTGTACATCGTGGGGCGGAAGCGCGCGCCGACCTGCTCCACCAGTTCCCGAGTGCGCCTGGCGCCCTCCGCTCCCGTACCGGGCAGGCCGATGATCACGAAGGCGTTGAGCTCGATGCCCGCCCGGGCGCACTGCTCCCCGAGCTCCCGGAACCGCTGCTCCTGGATCTGCTTGGCCCGGGGCAGGGAGCCGTGGCCTTCGGGTTCGAGGGTCTCCAGGCCCACGGAGATGCGTACGCAGCCCGCTCGGCCCATCAGCTCGACCAGGTCGGCGTCGAGGTGGTGGACCGTCGTGGCGCACTTCCACCGCGTCGACACGGGGCCGGCCAGGAAGCGCTCGCACAGCTCGCGCACCCACCGCTTGTCCAGCGTGAAGGTGGGCGCGTAGAACGAAACGTACTCGAACGGCAGGGTCCGTCGGCTCTCCTCGATGTACGCGACGGTGTCATCGACGGACAGCCGCCGCTCGCGGAGCCCGAAGATCTCGTGCACCTCGCAGAACTCGCAGCCGATGGGGCAGCCGCGGGCCGCCGGGACCACCAGTTCCCGGCGGAACGGGATGCCGCAGAACTTGTCCTCGTCCCGCGCGTAGAGGCGGTCGTAGTGCTCGTAAGGGATCTCCCGCACATCGGGCAGCGTCCACTCCGCGGGGGCCAGGCTGTCCCCGTCGCGCGACGGCGGTTCCCACCGGTCCCCGGCACGCACGGCCACTCCGGGCAGCGCGGCGTGGGGTGTGCCGGCGGCGAGGGACTCGACGTAGTGCGCGACGCCCGCCTCGTAGTCGCCGGACTGCACGATGGCGTCCAGCCCGTACCGCTGGAAGAAGCCGGGGTTCATGCTGCTCAGGCGGCCGAAGGTGATCAGTCGGCTGGCGGGGGACAGTTCGCGGGCGTACGCCGTGAACCGTTCGAAGCCGTCGACGGCGTCGAAGTCGTTCATCATGGCGATGACGTCGTACCGGCCCTGGTAGAGGAGATCGCCGATCGCCTTCCAGTGGGTGTTCAGCACGCCGGCGTCCCGTACGTCGACCCGCTCCACCGACGGCAGTCGGCGCAGGTGCCCGGCCGTCATGTACAGCGGGGTGTGGTGACCTGCGTTGAAGTAACTGGGGACATGCGGCGGCCAGATGACCAGGACTCTCACAGGGAACTCCTTCGGCATGGCGCGGAGAGGAAAGCGGGGCCATGCGGTGCGATGTGCCGACGTGTCGTCAAAGCTAGCCGCGGCCGGCCGGTCGATCAGCAGGTGTTTCTCTGGACGGAACGGATTTCCGGCTTCACGGACGCAGCAGTGCGTCGAGCCCGGCGAAATCGGGACGGCCGGGATCCACCGGCACGACGTCCCAGCCGAGCCGGCGGGCTGGGGCGATGTCGTTGTCGTCGGAGTCGCCGACCATGATCTTGCGTCTGAAGGGGCCGGACGTGATCAGCTCGAAGGCCCGGGCATCCGGCTTCTTCGGTCCTCCGTCGGCGGTGAACAGAGCGCGGTCGTACACCTCGGGCACCTTGAGCCCGGCCAGGAGGCGACGCATCAGGTTGCCGGGGAGATAGCAGTTCGACAGCAGTCGGACCGTGTGCCCCGCCTCGGCCGTCCGGCGCATGGCATCGGCGGCCGGCTCGCACAGCTCGTAGCGGTCGTCGTCCTCGCATCCGAGAGCCCGCCACAGCGCCCGGTCGAGGTCCTCCGCCGGGGGGACCACACCCCGGTCGCGCAGAGCCGTCGCCAGGACGTCGCGGGTGGCCGGTTGGAGGGCCGACTTGTCGACGAGCGCGGCGTACAGGGTGGTGAACACCTCCTGCACCACCTCGCCGGCCGACTGCCGGCCCAGGGCGAGCACGTCGGCGACCGCCCGGGTGAACTCGTCCGGGCCCGGCATGGGTCGGCGCTCGGTGACGACCGTGCCGAAGCAGTCGAAGACCACCACTGTCGTCGTGCGTGTCATGTCGCCCCCCGTGTCCGTCTCCCAGGCCGTCATGACCACGAGACCTTCTGGTGTTCGAAGCGGAAGAAGATGAGCGTCACCGCGGCGAACAGGGCGGAGAAGCCCAGCAGGACCACCACCGGCAGCACCACCGCACCGGCACCGCCGCCGTCGATGACGACGGTGGTGAAACCGCGCATCGCCCAGTAGCTGGGCACTCCCGGTGCGAGCGGACGCGCCCAGTCCGGCAGAGCGGACAGCGGTGTCAGCGCACCGCCGAGTCCGGCGAAGAGCAGTGCCGCGAGATTGGCGAACACGGCCAGCTGGGACACCGTCCGGCACAACGACACGAGCGCCATGCCGAACATGACCACACAGAGCGCCAGTGCCGCGCCGACCGCCACGAGCGCCGGCCAGGAACCACTGACCCGCAGGTCGTACAGGAACCCGCCGACCACGAACACCACCGCGAGCTGCAGCATGGCGACGCCCAGCGGGACGACGACACGGCCGGCCACGACTTCGCCGGGCCTCGCGAGCCCCGCCCGCAGCCTGTCCCAGGTCTTCCACCCGTGTTCCCGGAACACCCCGAACCCCACCAGGTTCACCAGGAAGAAGGTGAACATGACGGCCATGCCGGGCACCGCCTGCTCCGCACCCGTGGCGCCCTCGACCTGCTCGGCCCGCAGGGCCGTACGGAACAGCGGCTGCATGAACCCCATGAGGAGCAGCGGCATCACCGTGCGGACGACCAGAGGGGCCGGGTCTCGCAGCTGGAGCCGGATGTCGTGCCGGACCAGAGAGGCGATCCGTCCCAGCGATCCCTCACCGCTCATGTGCTTCCTCCTCGGCGGCCGCGTCGTACCGGCGTCCCGTGACCCGCAGGAACACACTGTCCAGACTGGGCTGGAGGATCCTGAGGTTGACCAGCTCGCCGGCCGCCGAGCCCAGGGCCTCCATCACCCGCGGCACGGCCAGATGCGGTTGCTCCACGGTCATCCGCAGGACCCGGCCGTCCCGCGCCACGGGCCAGGGCAGGGACAGGTCGGGCGGGCTGCCGGAGAAGGTGAGCTCGACGCCGCTGTCGCCGTACTGCCGTACCAGCTCCTTCACCGTGCCCCGGGCGGCCATGCGACCGCCGTTCAGCACGGCGACGGAGCCGTCGAGGGTCTCGACTTCGGGCAGGTAGTGCGTGGAGTAGCAGATGGCGGTGCCCTCGCCGGCCATGGTGCGGACCAGCTGCAGGAGCTGCTCCCGGGTCTGTACGTCCACACCGGCCGTGGGCTCGTCCAGCAGCAGCAGCGGGGGCCGGTGCATCAGGGCCATCGCGGTGTGCACCCGTCGCTGTTCACCGCCGGACAGCCGGGCGGCCCGGCGGCCGAGCAGTCCGGTGAGTCCCAGGGGCTCGGCGACCTCCGCGATGCGGCGATCGGCCGCGCGCCTGCGCAGCCCCGCCAGCTCCGCGAAGAACAACAGGTTCTGGCGTACGGTCAACGGTGCGTAGAGGCCAAGCTCCTGAGGAGCGAGTCCGAGGCGGCGCCGGGCCTCGTGCGGCTCCCGCACCGGGTCCTTGCCGAGCACCCGGACGTGCCCGGTGTCCGGGCGGAGCAGCCCCGCCACGAGGGACATCAGGGTTGTCTTGCCGGCGCCGTTGTGGCCGAGCAGGCCCACGATCTCACCCGGTACGACGTCCAGGTCCACCTCGCTCAGCGCTGTGACCGTGCCGTACCGCTTGGTGATGCCGCGCAACGTCAGGGCGGGGCCGTCGCCCTCCCGGTGGGGTCCGGACGCGTGGGGGGGTTCAGTCGGCACGCCGGGTCCAGTTGCTCGGCATGACGTCCGGCAGCCCGAGGCGTTCCAGATGGGGCGTCCAGGTGCGGGCCAGTTTGAAGCCCTTCATCAGGCCGCTGCCGGCGCGGACGTCCGGGAGTTTCCGTGCGTAGCCCAGCTGCCCTTCGGTGACATCGAGATGGGCGCGCAGCCGGTCCAGCCACTCCTCGCCCCGGCCCTGGGGGATGGTCTCCAGCCCGGCGGCGGCGAGCCGCAGCCCGTCCTCGACGTCCTGTTCCGGCACTCCGGCGAACGGGTCGAAACCGGGCTGCTCCCCGGTGTAGGCGAGTTCGCCGTGGGTGCGCAGACCTCGTACGGAGAGGGACAGCTGCACCAGGTCGTAGGCCATGAGCACCGCGACCTCGGGCTGCCCCGCCGATACCGCGCCCTCGACGTCCTCCAACGCGGCACGGCACTTCAGCAGCAGGCGGACCGCGCCGTGCGCCCGGAACGCCACGAGCCGGCGCAGATCCGGCAGCGGCTCGTGGGCCTGCGTGTGCGGTGCTGTCATCGTCCGGACACCTCTTCCTCCGGTATCGCCACGCCGAGCCACAGCATGTCGTGCACGAAGAGCCGCTTGATGTCCGCGGGCGGGTCGGCGGCGGGCGGCCCGGACCACAGGACGTCGTCGGTTCCTCCGGGCGGCAGGTCGGTGCGCGGGATCTCCAGCGCGCGCAGCTGCCAGCGGTCGACGACCGTGCGGTCGTCCAGCTGGGCCGTGCCGATACCGGTCGCCCAGCGCAGCACGGTGTGCAAGGGCGCTGCGGGGCGGGTCAGTTCCCCGACGAGATCGAGGCAGCGCGCTACCCGGTCGAGGGGGGTGAGCGGGGGTGTGAGGACCTCGCGGAGGAGAGCGAGGGACTGCGGGTCGCCCGCGGCCTTGAGCTTCTCACCCACCCACTTCTCGGTGAAGTAGATCTGGCCGGCCGCGGCGGCCCGGGCGTTCAGGGCGGCCACGACGGCCTCCCGGCCCCGTACCGCGGCGGCCATGGGCCGGTCGTCGGCGAGCAGCCGGGCGGCGCGGGCCAGCCGGTGCGCCTCCACCGTCCACCACTGCTCCACCACCCGGGCGAGCCAGGGCTCCTGCAGCCCGGCGTGCCAGCTGTCCCACGGCTCGGTGACGACGAGCTTCAGGCCGAGGGCCAGCCTGCTGGCGGTCTTGATGGTGCGCCGCCGGTGGTTCCATGCCTCCTGGGTGACCGTCTCGAAGCGCGGCCAGGAGCTGTCGCGGAGCTGGGCGGTACGGTCCCGGACGGCGCTGGCCTGACGGATGTTGACGTCGATCAGGGTGCCGTGCTCGTGCGACTGGATGGGGAACCTGGTGAGCTGGTCGTTCTCCACGAGCACCAGCAGGTCGAGGTCGCTGCGGCGGTTGCCGAACCCGGCCAGCACGGACCCGGCGGCCACGGCGAGTGCCGGCCGGCCGAGGCCCTGATCGGTCTCGCCGATCACGTCGTCGATGTGGAGGCGGCGTTCCTCCAGGAAGCCCTGGAGGCGCTTTTCGAGCACGTGCCGCTCAGGAAAGGCGGCCGGTGCAGAGGTGTGTTCCATAACGGTCTGGGGCCTCCCGGCGGCAGCTTGACGATGAGCGAGAGAGCTGGGGAGCGGACTCACGCGGGCCCGACAGCCCGGTCACGGTAGGCAGGCCGCCGTCGGTGCGGCAAGGCGGACCAGGAAGTGTTCCGGTGCGCGGAACAGGCCTTATCCGGGAAGGGGGCCGCCGGTAGAACTTGCCGAGGCAGAACTGCCGCCACGGCTCGACGCCATTGAGTCATCACCTATCACCTCATGAATCCATGTGATCCACTTCAGTGGTCGTCGTGTCGGTCGTACGCGGCGGAGGCGCCCTTCCGGCTTGTGCGCCGGACGGTCGGGCTCCCCGCTCGGGTACGGGAACGCCGAAGGCAGCGGGCGGCAGTCACCAGTAGACGCTCCTCCGCGCGAGTCAGGGCGCAACCACCGCCATCACGGTGGCTGGCGCGCGGGGAGCGGCTCATCCAGGGGGTGTCCTGCGGACATGGCCGGGTTCGTCATCCACCCCGGCACGCGCTACCGGAGCCCGTCGGGCGTACCCCCGCCCCATGTCGTCCGGCCGGCTGCCCGTCGGCTGTCCAGAGTCCGGAGAGACCCTGATGCACCTGCCCCTGCTCAAAGTCCTGCCGGAGGACTTCCGCGTCACCGAGGCCCTCGCCCTCGACACGGCACCGCCGGACGCCTCCACGCACACCTACCTGTTGCTGTGGAAACGGGGCCTGACCACCCATGAGGCGCTCGGCAGACTCGCCGAGGCGTTCGGTGTGGACGCGCAGGACGTGAGGGCGGCCGGGCTGAAGGACGAGGACGGCATCACGGAGCAGTTCGTCTCGGTGCGCGCCGTGCTGTCACCCGACGACATGGACCGCGCCAACACGCGCGGCCGTTCCGACAGCGGGGACCGCGCCTGGCACGTGACGCCGTACGGGACCGGCACCACGGCGCTGCGGACCGGAGTGCTGGACGGCAACTGCTTCCGGCTGGTCGTACGGGGCCTGGACGTGACGGCGGCCACCGCACTCGCCGAAGGGCCGCAACGGCACACCCACTTCTTCGTCAACTACTACGACACGCAGCGCTTCGGCGTGCCGGACGGCCCCAAGCAGACCCATCTGATCGGCGGGGCCCTGCTCGCCGGCGAGGAAGACGCGGCGCTGGACCTGCTGCGCCGCTCCGGGTCGGCCGAGGGCGCGCGGGCGCTGGAACACCAGGGGCCCGCCGCGGAGTTCTGGAAGCTGCTGGACCCTCGTGTCCCGGTGTTCTACCGGTGCGCGCACGCTTCGTACGAGTGGAACGCGCAGGTGCGGTCCCTGCTCCAGGAGGTCGCGGGCCGCGAGGCGGCCCTCGTCGACCGGGAGGGTCTTCCCTACGCCTTCGCCACCACGCGCGAAGCGGTGCTCGCCCTCGCGGCGCGCTGCCCGGAGCTGGACTACGTGCGCTACCGCTGGACGGACGGGGAGTGCGTACGCAGCACCGCTGCCCGCCCGACCGTGCTGCAGACGCACATCTCGGTGCACCGCGTCGAGCCGGACCCGGTGCACCCGGGGCGCTTCGCCTGCACCCTCTCGTTCTTCCTGCCGTCCGGTGGTTACGCGACGGCCGCGGTGCACCAGTGGTTCGTGCAGACCCTCGGCACGCCGGCGGACGGCGTGCCGGATGCCGCGATGGCCGCGGCCGCGCCGGCGGGAAGCGGGCGGGGCGCGTGAGCACAGCACCGGGGGGCGCAGCCGCGGGCCCGGACGCACGCACCGTGCTGGGCCGGGTGCGGGCGCACCTGTCGCCGGGGCTGGCCCTCGTGTACGGCATGAGCGGGGCCGGCGCGGTCGAGTCGCGTGGGAGCGGGGCCAGGATCGTCCTCTCCGACGGGCGGTCCGCACTGGACTTCGGCAGTTACGCGGTCACGCTGCTCGGGCGCGGGCATCCGGACGTCCTGAGCGCGGTCCGCGGGGAACTGGAGGCGATGCCGGTCTCCACCCGCGTCCTGGCGAACGGCACGACGGCCGGGTTCGCGGCCGAGCTGGTCCAGTACACCGAGCCCGATCGGCTGACCAGGGTGTGGCTGGGCCTCAACGGGTCCGACGCCGTGGAAGCCGCGCTCAAGCTGGCCCGGCTGGCCACCGGTCGTACCCGGGTCGTCGCCGTCGAGGGCGCCTACCACGGGAAGTCGCTGGGGGCGCTCGCCGCCACCTGGAACCGGCGCTACCGGCAGTCCCTGGAGCCCCTGCTCGGCGGGGTGACGCACATCCCCGCCGACCCGGAGGCGGTGCCCGGCGCCTTCGCGGACGGGGACGTCGCCGCCGTGATCGTGGAACCGGTGCAGGGCGAAGGCGGGGTGAGAGCACTGCCGTCGGCGTTCCTGGGCGCCCTGGCCGCTACAGCCCGGCAGCACGGGGCGTTCGTGATCGCCGACGAGATCCAGACGGGGCTGCGCCGTTGCGGGGAACGGGCGTTGAGCGTCGCCGCCGGTCTGCGGCCCGACGCGGTGCTGTTCGGCAAGGCGCTGGGCGGAGGTGTCCAGCCGCTGTCCGCGCTGGTGGCGACCGAGGAGCTGTACAGGCCGCTGGCCACCGACCCGTTCGTGCACACCTCGACGTTCTCGGGCCACCCCCTCGCCGCCGCGGCAGGCAGCGCCGCGCTGCGTGCAGTGGAGGCACTCGCGCCCCGGAGCGAGCGGCTGGCGGCCCTCATGGCGGAGGGGCTCCGCCGGATCGCGCACCGTCATGCCGGGCTGATCACGGGGGTACGCGGCCGGGGCCTGCTGTGGGGCGTCGAGTTCGGCCCGGGCGGTGCGGCGGGTGACGTCCTGCTGGAGCTGAGCCGACGCGGGCTGGTGGTGTCCCCGTGCCTGGGGCGGCCGGAGGTGATCCGCCTGCTGCCGCCGATGGTGGCCACCGACGAGGAGGTCGAGGAGGCGCTGGACATCCTGGACGCGACCTGCGCGGCGGTTCCCGACGAATTCCGTTCCGCCGCACGAAACGCGTCCGGCGCCGACCCGGAACTCCGCGATAGGTTGCCGGAGGACGGCGCCCCCGCGGGCCCGGCCGCCGGTCCGGGGACCGGCGCCGAGGGGGGCGCCCCGGTACGGCGCGCGGGGGGCAGGGCGTCGGTGCCCGGCCGTTCCCGTGTGTGATGAGGAGTGGAACACCATGGCTCGCGACAGGAGCTACGAGGAATTCGCCGTCCAGTACGACCGGGGCAGCGCCGACAACATCTACAACACGCTGCTGGACCGCCCCGCGGTGCAGAGCAAGTGCCCGCCCCTCGCGGGGCGGCGCGTGCTGGAGGCCGGATGCGCGGGCGGCTTGCTGACCGAGTGGCTGGTGGACCAGGGGGCGGCCGAGGTCGTCGCGCTGGACGCGAGTCCCACCCTGGTGGGGCTGGCCCGTGAACGGCTGGGTGACCGCGCCGACGTACGGGTGCATGACCTGCGCGAGCCGCTGGGCTTCCTGCCGGACGCGTCCGTCGACGTCGTGGTGTCCTCCCTCACCTTGCACTATCTGGAGGACTGGGTTCCGGTGCTGTCCGAGTTCCGCCGCGTCCTGGCACCCGGTGGCACCGTAGTGATCTCCACGCACCATCCGCTGAACGACTTCGAGATGTCCCCCAGCGGCGATTACTTCCGTGTGGAGGAACTCCAGGACGAGTGGCCCAGCTTTGGACCGCCCACCCCGGTCGTCCGGTTCTTCCGCCGCCCCCTCGGCCGCATGGTCGCCGATGCACACGGTGCCGGTCTCGTCCTGCGGGAGCTGTACGAACCGCGGGCCGACCCGGCACGCCGGGAGGAGTTCGGCAAGAGGTTCGACAAGTTGTCACGCAAGCCGTGGTTCCTCGTCCTGGTCCTCGGTCATCCGGGCGGCCCGGCGGCGGACGGGACGGCACACACCGCCGGGTGACGTCGCCCGGCTGACCACACCCCAAGGAGCAGCCGCGTGCTGAACACCCCATCCGCCGTGGCCGTCGTAGACGGCGGCCGGCCCGACGACCGGCGCACGCCCGACGCGTCGGCGGCGTACTGGACCGTCCTCGGGGGACCGGCCGTCCCGCGCCCGACCCTCACGATGGGCGGCTTCAAGCACCTGCTCGTGCCGGTCCTGGCCGCCGCCTGCCTCTCCGACCGTCCGTGGCGCATCGCCAACGCCCCGCGGATCGAGGACCGCAGGCTTCTGACCGCGATGCTCCGGCATCTCGGGGCGACGGTGGACGACGACGGGCACCGCGTCGCCGTCGACGCCTCCGGCCTCGGCGGATCCCGCATTCCGGCGCACTGGAGCGCGGGCATACACGGGGGCGTGTACCTGCTGCCGACGGTGCTCGCGAAGCGGGGCGAGGTGGCCTCGGGCCGGCACGGCGGCTGCGCGATCGGGGCCGGGACGCAGGGCTCCCGCCCGCTGTCCCACGTCGCCGCGGTGCTGGAGCGGTTCGGCGCCGTGTGCGAGGTGGACGCCGAGGGGTTCCGCGCCCGGGCGCCCCGCAACGGGCTGCGGGGCGCCCGGATCGACCTGGCGGACTTCGCGGAGCGCGAGCCTCGCGCCGGGACGCCCACCGGTCCGCACTACTCGGGTGCGACCAAGACGGCGCTGCTCGCCGCGGCCACCGCTCGGGGAACGACGGTGCTGGACAACCCCTATCCGAAGCCGGACGCGCTGGAACTGGCGCGGGTGCTGGGCGAGGCCGGAGCGCGGATCGAGGTGTCCCGCAGGCGGATCACGGTGGAGGGGCTGGGTGGCCCGCTGGGCGGTGCGGACGTCACGCTGCCGTCCGATCTGATGGAGGTCGTCACGTTCATCGCGTGGGCGGTCCATCTCCGCCGGGAGCTGGACCTGCTGCTGGAGCGGCCCGACGTGGTCCGGTCGGGGCTCGCCCCGGAGCTGGAGTGCCTCGCTGCGATGGGCGTGCCGCTGAGCTGGGAGGGGCCGCTGCTGCGGATCAGGCCGCCGGAGCGGCTGCGGGGCACTGACGTCCTGGCCGCCTCGCACCACGTGTACAGCGACGCGGGTCCGTTGTTCGCGCTCATGCTGCTGGGAGCCGACGGACCGTCACGGCTGACGGACGGCGTATGGGAGAACCGTTTCGGCTATGCGGAGGGCCTGCGGGGCATGGGCGCCGTGCTCGACCGGGCCGGAAACGAGCTGCGCATCACCCCCGGTCCTCTGAAACCGTCCCCGGACCCCCTGGAGGCCGGTGACCTGAGGGCGGCCGCCACCCTGCTCCTCGCCGCGCTGGGCACCGGCGCCCCGCACCGGCTGCACGGCGTCAGCCATCTGGCCCGGGGCTACGAGGACCTGCCCGCGAAGCTCACCGCGCTGGGAGCGCACATCGACGTGCCCAAGGGGACGGGAGAAACCGCATGACGGCCACCGCAGTGCTCGACCGGGACGCCATCGCCCGCACGGCCATGGCCAGCGACCCCTTCGCCTGGGGACTGGTGGCGGACTCCGTGCCCGGGGAGCCGACTCGTCGCCGTCTCGCAGAGGAGTTCCCCGCCGAGGGCTTCGTGCTCACCGAGCGCCCCGGTGGCACCGCGGCGGGCAAGGGCTACCGCACGTGGAACCTGCCCCTGGTGCAAGGCGGCGTCGCCGTGCCCGAGGGCATGCGCCGACTGACCCCGCTGTGGCAGGGTTTCGTCGCGTCCCTGCTGGACGACGGCTACCGCACGGCGGTCGCCGAAGCCACCGGTCGGGACCTCGACGGATGTGCTCTGGAGGTGCGCGCCGTACGGTACGGCTCGGGCTCGTGGATCGACCCGCACACCGACCGCGCCGACAAGATCGTCACGCAGACCTGGTACTTCAACGAGGGCTGGCGCCCGGAGTGGAGCGGAGCGCTGCGCATCCTGCGTTCCCCCGCCGTGGACGACGTCGCCACCGAGGTCATGCCGGGGCTGACCGACTCGGTCCTGCTCGTCCCCTCGCCCGACTCGTGGCACACCGTGATGCCGGTCGCCGACAGCGCGGAGCAGGACCGGCGCGTCCTGCTCGTGCACTTCGTGTCCGAGGAGCGCACCACATGGTGATCCCGGTGCCGGGCCGCCAGGGCGACCCCGAGCAGACCTGGGTGCAGCACCGCTACCACCGGGAGCTCTTCCCCGCCCTGCACGACTGGGAGAGGACCGAGGCCTCCATCGTCGAGTTCACCGGGGAGAACGGCCCCAAGGGGCTGCTGGGCCTGGACCAGATGGGCCACTTCGGCCCCCAGGGCTGCGATCTCGTCAGCGGTCTCGTGCGCGAGGCGTTCCCGGACGCCGTGCTGACCGTGGGCGAACTGGGCAGCGGATTCGGCGGCGCGCTGCGGTACCTGGCGGACGCGCTCACCGCCGACGGCGCCGGCGTGGCGCGGATGTACGGCATCGACCTGGTCCCCGAGCACTGCGCGGTGAGCCGGCGCATCACCGTCGCCCAGGGGCGCTCCGACGTGACCGAGATCTGCGCCGACGCGACCGACGTGCCGCTGCCCGACGGGGCGCTCGACGTGGTCGTCGTCACCGGTTCGATGCCCCACTTTCCGCGCCCCGGCGCGGTGTTGCGGGAGGCAGCCCGCCTGCTGCGCCCGGGCGGGCTGCTCGTGGCAACCGAGGAGGTGAGCCTCACGCCGCCGGGCCGGCAGCCGTCCGCCGCCTTCCGCGAGGTGCATCCACCAGACGTCTTCCACGTGACGCCACTGCCGGACCGGCTGCGGCAGCTGCGCGAGGCCGGGTTCGCCGACGTGGTGCGCGAGGACCTGGCGGAGTGGGCCGTCGCGCTGCTGGCGGACCGGCTGAAGGTGGTACGGCTGTTCCACGGGAGCGTGGCCGGTATCTACGGCGAGGAGCCGGTGGAGCTCATCCGGCGCACGCTCGCCACCGCCCGGGAGGAATACCTGGCCGGCCGGCTGCTGCCGTCGCTGCTCACCGCACGCCGGGCGAAGGACGCCTGACATGACGTCCGAACTGCCCGGGCGCCGGACGGCGACCGCCCCATGGGGGCCGGTGGCCTGGTCGTACACGGCCGACGAGGAAGCCGAGACCGCACGGGTCGCCGCGCACCTCGTGACGTCCCCGCCCTCCCCGTGGCCCTCGTACGACCGCATCGGGCTCCACGTCCGCTCGACGCGGGACCCGGCGGCGCTGGACGCGCTGGAGCGGGTGGCGTCGGGCCCGGTCCAGCGGCTGCGCGAGGAGAACTACCGGCGCGCCCCGGACGGGACGTGGGTGCGCTGCGGCGACCGTCCGGCGGACGCGCAGGAGCCGGGACTCCCCCGGCACTCCGTCGGCCACCGTGACGGGCGGTGGACGATCCTGCACGACGACGACAGCAGTTCCGAACAACGCGCCCGGGCCGGGGAGATCGTGCTGCGCGCCCTGGTGGCGGCCGCGGTCGCAACGCTCGGGGGCCTGACCGTGCACGCGTCCGCCGCGACCGGCCGGGACGGACGGGCCGTCGTGTTCCTCGGCGACTCCGGTACCGGCAAGAGCACGCTGGCCCTGCACCTCGCCCGGGCAGGGGGCCGCTTCCTCAGCGGCGACCGGACCCTGCTGGTGCCGGGACCGGGTGGCTGGTGGGCCGTCGGAGCCGGGCTGTCGCCCCGCTACCGCTGGGGCACGCTCGAAGGGCTCGGCCTGGCGGGGCGGGTGCGTGACGCCGCCCTGCTGCGTCACGGCGACGGCCGCTGCCGGGTGGCCGACCTGCCTCGGACACCAGCCAAGGTGATCTTCGTCCCGGCCGAGTCGGAACACGTCCTGGACGCCCGCACCGCCGACTGCGCCCCGCTCGGCAGACTGGTCGTGCTGTCACCGGCCGGGGGTGACGCGCCCGCGGCGCGTGGTCTCGACCCCACAGTGACGGCAGCGGCCGTCCGGGCGCACCTGCTGCCCTCCGACGCCGGCTTTCTGGCCGGGCCGTCCCCCGGCCGTCCCGCCGAGGCCGGGGGTGTCACCGGCCCGGTCGAGGAGGCGGCCGGGTGGGGACTGGCATGGGATCCCGTCCGCCACCGGGCCGAGGACGCCCTGAGCCGCGTCCTGGCGGAGGAGCCCGGGGCCGCGCCGTCCGGCCGCCGTCCCACCGCGCCGTGACGGGCGCGTGGGGGACACCGACGGTGGTCGGCGCCGCCGTCCTCCAGGGCGTGGCGTGCACGACGGGCGTCCTGCTGCTCGTGCACCCGCCGGGTGCCGTGCTCTGGTGGTTGACCGGCTGCTGGCTGCTGTACCGGGCCGGGACCGCCATGGGCACCGCCGCACTGGCCCCGACCGCCCGCGCCCTGGACCGGGCCGCCCGCACCCGGCTGCTGCGCGCCGTGCAGCAGCTCGGCGCGGACCGCGGCCGCCGGGACCCCGTGACACTGCGGGACCACCTGTACGCAGCGGCAGGCGTCGCGATCCGCTGGGAGCCGAAACCGGGTGCGGCCGTCGCCGTCCTCGCGGAGCTCACCGCCTCGCTGCTGCCGCTCGCGGGAGTGTGCGCGGCACTCGCCGCCGTGGACCCGGCTCTGGCGGCCGGTCCTGGCCTGTGCGCCGCTCTCGCGCTCGGCGTGGTGGTGCGGCCCCGGAGGCTGCGCGCGCGGGGCTCCGGACGAGCCGGGTGGACCGCCCGTCGCCGTGAGGCGCGGATCGTCGCCGTGCTGGCCGGTGTGCTGGCCGGCTGTGCTGCGCTCGTCCCGGTGCTCGGGGCCGTACGCCAGCCGGATGCGGCAGCGGGTCTGGTGCCGGCCGCACTCCTCCTCGCCCGCTTCGTGTACGGCCTGGCGGCGGTGGACATGACCGCCGTACGGCACTGGCGGGTGACGTGGCGTCATCTGCGTGCGGTGGAAAGAGCAGCGGTACCGGCCGGCGGGGAGCAGCCGACCACGCCGGCCAGGGTCGTCGTCCCGGTGCGGCCCAGTCACCTGGGCTTCGCCGACCTCGCCGAGAACGTGCATCTGGGCGCTCTCGGCCCGGACGACCCGCTGCCGGAACGGCTTCCCCGCACCATACGGCTGTGTCGCCTGGAGGAACTCGCGCACTCCCTGCCACACGGCTGGCACACCGTGCTGTCCAGCGAGTTCTCGGGGGGCGTCGACCTGGACGAGGAGGCCTGGCGGCGGATCACCGCCGCCCGCGTGAGCGCCCTGCTGGAGCTGGGTGCGACGGAGGTGCTGCTGCCAGGGGAGCCCGACCCCTTCCTGGCCGCGGTGCTGGCCGACTGGAGTTCCCGCACGCGTACGCGGGTGCGGGCGTCGGGCACACCCGAGGGGGCCGGGCCGGACAGGGCCGCGCCCGAGGCGTCCGTACGCGACGGGGCCGCATCGTGAAGGGCGGGGGGCTCATGACGGTGGTTGCCGGGCTGCTGGGCGCGGCGGCAGCCCTGCTGGGCGCTGCCGCGGGCCTGGTGGCCCACGCGGCGGGCACCGGCGGCGCTCTGGGGCCGCCGCTGTGCGTTCTCGTCGTTGCGTTCTGCTGCGCCCGCGCCGCGGGCCGCTGGACGGGCGTCCGCGCCACCATCGTACGGGCCCCGGGGCCCCCACCCGTCAGGCGCCGCCGAACGCCGCCGGTCCGGCATGTGGTGGACCGCGCCGTACGGTTGGGGGTGGCCTTCGTCGTGCACCCGGCTCTGCCGCTGGCCCTGCTGCCGCTGTGCCGGACCGTGCCGGCCCCCGCGGTGCCGGCACTGAGCGGGCCGGACGCCGACGCGGCCCGCGCGGTGCGCCGCGTCGTCCGCACCGCCACGGAGGACGCCTGGACCGGCCCGTCCGGGGCGGTGCTCGTCCCGCTGCTGCTGCGGCGCCACACGGAGTTCTCCGCACGCGTGGCGACTGCCACAGCCCGGGCCGCGCGCCGCGCCACCGCCGACGGCGTGCGCGCCCGACTGCCCGTGCTGTACGCCCTGGTGCTCTCGGCCACGGTGCTCGCCCTGGCCGGTCCGGTGCAGGCCGGCCCCGGGGAAGCCGTCACGGCGCTCACCGTGTTCGTCACGGTGGTCACGACGCCGCTGAGCCGTGACGACGAGAGGGAGAAGCCGGACGCCTGACGGCGCCGCGTCAGGCGTCGCTCGGACCGGGCTGCCAACCACGTGCCTGCGCCCACCCGTCGGCCCGGCGCATCAGCTCCCACACCACCGCGGACTTCTCCGCGGTGTAGGCACGTCGGTCCGTGCCGTACTGCTCGGCCAGCAGGGACTTCCGCTCTCCGTACAGCTCCGCGTCCGCAGGACGGTCCCGGAGGTAGTCGCGCAGCAGCAGGCAGAACTGCTCCGCGAAGCTGCCCGCCCGCCGGACGTGCACATGGGTACGGGGGCCGGACGTCTCACGGAAGTACCGCTTGGTCAGCTCAGGGTTGTCCGCGCGGAACTCGAAGCCCAGCGCCTCCAGCGGCCCGCGGAAGACAGCGGGTTCGAACGCCTCGACGGAGACCTGGACGTCGATCACGGGCTTCGCCCTCAAACCCGGCACCGCGGTGGAGCCGATGTGGTCGATGCGCAGCGCGACGTCCCCGAGGGCGGCACGCAGGCGGGGGCCGAGCTCCGTGAAGAGAGCCGGCCAGGCGTCGCGGTACTCCACGATCTCGATCACGCACCGCACCCTACCCCTGCCACCGGACGCTTCACCGGCCCCGCCGTTCCGTGAGGCGGAACGAAACGGCGGATCGCGTGGATCGCCGTTCCACGTGGGGGAACACCGCCTTCTCCGGCTCCCTCCGGTCGGCCACCATCACACCGTCAGGACCCGCGGAGCCGTGCATCCACGCCCCCGACGAAGGAGGCCCATGGCCGTCGCCGCATCACCCAGGACCGGTCCCCGTCCGGACCGTCCGGACCGTCCGCATCCGGTCGCCGCCGAGACGTTCCGGCTTGCTCTTCCACCGGCCGAACTGACCGTGCACAGTGCGCTGCCCGGACTCCGTACGGCGATCAGCTCGCTGGTGCACCCCCTGTTCGAGGTGAGCGACACGGTGTCGCCGACCGCGCCCCGCCTGACCGTCACGGCTCGCGCCGGGGACGCCACCCCGCCCGGGCCACCGGTGCCGGGCACTGCCCCGCAGCTGCTGGTGCACCCGGACGGGCCCCGCTTCGTCGTCCTGGAGCGCACCGCCGGCCGGATCGTGCTCCTGCGCGACGGCGAGGCGGACAGCGCGCCGCTCGTCGTCACCGCCACGCCCGGCACGGGAGAGGTGGTGGCCGAGGCGGCCGACGCCGGGCCCGCCTCCGTACGGGCCGTCGTCCGCTTGCTCGGCACGCTCATCGGCGCACAGCTCACCGGTCGCGGGGCGGTGTTCCTGCACGGATCCGCCGTGGCCGTCGACGGCTCCTCGTTGATGATGCTGGGGCCCAGGCATCGCGGCAAGTCGTCGCTGGCCTTTCTCGCCGTCACCCTGTGCGGCGCGGACTTCGTGTCCGACGACACCCTCGTCGCCTGGGCGCCGCGCGCCGGCTCCCCGCCCGTCCTGCGGGGCTGGCCCAAACGCGTCGGCATCGCCACGGCCCTGCTCGCCGGTCATCCCGCCCGCGGTGCCTTCGAGCGCGCGTCGCTGCGCCGCCACGGTTCCGGCACGCCACGGGTGCCCGCCGACGCCGCGTGGAGCACCGCCCCCGACAGCCGGCAGCGGCTCTTCACGGATCTTGACGAGTTCACGGCGCTGACCGGGGCCGACGTGGCCACGGGCACCCGTCCGGCGGGTGTCGTGCTGCCGCTGGCGGAGCGGGACCGCAGGGGCTGGGTCGTCGAACCCGTCACCGACCGGAGCGAGATGCTCGACTGCGCCCTGCTGTCCGGGCCGGACCTGCGGCACTTCACCGACTACCTCGGCCTGCTGCCCCGGCCGCGCCCCGAGCCCGCCGTACGTGCGGACGTCCTCACGGCGCTCGGTTCCCTTCCCTGCGTCAGGGTCCGCTACGGTCCGGACGTGAACGCCGACTTCCCCCGGTTCTGGGGCGAGGTCACCGCGGCGCTCGCCCTGCCGGAGCGGGCCCGGTGAGCGCCGTGCCCTTCGCACCGGGCATCAACTACCGCATGCCGCGGGCGTCCGGCCTGCGGCCCGGCATTCTGCACCGGGCCGGTGACCTGACGGCGATCACGGCGGACGAGGCCGGCGTCCTCGTGGCACGGCACGGCCTGGCCTCGGTACTGGACCTGCGTTCAGACGCCGAGGTGGAACGCTACGGACCGCCGAGCGGGCTGCTCGCCCACGGCGTGCGCTGGCTGCGCGCGCCGCTCACCGGGTACCCGCGTGACACCATCGCCGCGCGCCGGCCCGGCGTGGCCGACCGCACGCGTTACCTGCACGGCATCCTGACCGAAGCGGCACCCGGCAGCTGGCCGCGCCTGTTCCGGACGCTCGCCGGGGCGGCGGACCGCCCGTTCCTGCTGAGCTGCCACTTCGGCAAGGACCGCACCGGTGTGGTGGTGGCCGCCCTGCTCGCGCTGGTCGGCGCGCCCCCGCACGAGATAGCCGCCGACTACGCCGCCGGCATGGCCGACCTGGTCGCCAAGGCCGACCGCTTCCGGGACAAGTGGCTGCGGCGCGGCCACACCCGCGAGGAGTACCTCTCCCGGCTGCACACCTCGCCGGTGACGATGGAGCGCTGGCTGACAGAGGTGACCGCTCGTCACGGTGGCGTCGAAGGAGCGATGGAGGGGCTGGGCGTGGCCGCAGACGACGTGGAGCGGGTGCGAGGGCTGCTGTCCGTCCGGGCACCCGCGGCCGTACGCCCCGGGCAGTCGGCCGCCACCGGTGACGCACCGGAGGGCCTTCGATGAGCGGGTACGCACGGGGGGACGGCGTCCGGGTGCGGACGCCGGTGCCGGACGAGCTGTGGCGCGAGATCCTCACCGAGGACGCCCAGGACGTGCTGCCGAGCCAGACCCCGGGGTGGCGGGCGGCCGTGTGCGCGCACGGCTGGCAGGACGCGTCGCGCCTCTACACCTGGCCCGACGGCACCAGAGTGCTGGTGCCGCTGGTGCGCTCGACCGTCGGGTCCCGTGCGGAGTACGCATCGTGGCCGGTGGGCTGGGGCGTGGGCGGGATGATCGCCGCCCCCGGCGCCGTCACTCCCGACCGCGCGCGGGCCGTGCTGCGCGATCTGGCCACCCTGCCCGCGGAGCGGGTCTACCTGCGTCCGCATCCGGCGTCGACGGCGATGTGGGACGCGCTCGTTCCGCCGGGCACCTCCCGCAATCCGCGGCTGGCGCAGATCCTCGACCTGGAGGGCGGCTTCGACCACGTGTGGCGACACCGCTTCCGGGGGAAGCTGCGCTCTGCCGTGCGGCGGGCCGAGCGGGCGGGCCTGACGGTCGAACACGACGGCACGGGCCGGCTCCTCCCGGAGTTCGACCGGCTCTTCGAGCTGTCGCTCGACCGGTGGGACCGCCAGTCGGACGAGCCGGCGGGAGAGGTACGCCGACAGGTGCGGGCGAAGAACCCGCTGACGAAGTTCACGGCCGTCGCCGCCCACCTGGGCGAGGACTGCCGTGTCTGGCTGGCCCAGCACGGCGGTCGGCCGGTTGCGGCGGTGGTGGCGCTCTACCAGGGGCCGTACGTCGTCTACTGGCAGGGGGCCATGGACAAGGCCCGAGCGGCGCCCACCTACGCCGCGCCGTACCTGCTGCACCTGGTCATCGAGGACGCCTGTGCACGGGGTGCCCGGGCGCTTCACATGGGGGACACGTACCCCGGCACGTCGGTGACCCGTTTCAAAACGGCCTTCGGCCCGGACGAGTACCACACGGCCGGCTACTGGATACCCGGGGCGGCCGCCGGCGGACGATCGCCGGTACAGCACGAGAGGGAAGGCATGAGGAGCTCATGAAGGACCGTCACTGGAGGACCCGTTACCGCGTCGGCGCGCACGAGGTGTGGGGTACCTCGTTGGACAGCGAGGAGCGCCGTCGGCACGCGCCGCACGCCGAGCCGGCCGACATCGGCCTCTATCTCGACGAGCGCTGGCGCGGCGAGACGGACGCCCGTACCCCGTACTTCGTGTACTGGCCCACGCTGGAGGCGCCGGTGGAGAGGTCGCTGCTGGTGACGCGGATCAAGGAGGCCGCCGTCGCGCTGGAGGACGGAGCCACGGTGGAGGTGGCCTGCTTCGGGGGGCACGGACGCACGGGCACCGTGCTGTCCTGCCTGGACATGGTCCTGGGTGGGGCGACGGCACAGGCAGCGCTGGAGAGGATCCGGCGTGAGTACTGCCGTTACGCCGTGGGGTCGCCCGATCTCCAGAGCTTCCTCTTCGACGTCGAGAAGGAACTGGGGCCCCGTGCCCACGAGACGCTGCGTGCCGGGGAGGCCCGTTGAGTACCCCGCTGATCTCCTTCGACCGCACGACGGCCGAGGACGCCCCGTTCCGCTGGTATCACGTACGGGACACCTTCGCTCCCGCCGACGCGGACGGGCTGCGGGAGACGTTTCCCCGGGACGGGTTCCGGATGGTCACGCACACCGGCATGGACAAGTCGTACACGATGTACCACCGCCCGCTGCATTCCGTCGGCGACGGGGAGGCAGACGTCGCCGGGCTCGCCGAGCCTTGGCGGCGCTTCGTCGCCGAGGTCACGGGGCCGGCCTACCGGACGGCCGTCGCCGAACTGACGGGCCTGCCGGTCGAGGGCGCACCCGTCGAGGTGAACCTCTGGCGCTACGGCCCGAAGTGCTGGCTGGACCCGCACGTCGACAAGCCGGAGAAGCTGGTCACGCACGTCCTGTACTTCAACCACGCGTGGCCCGCGGGCCGTGGCGGTGATCTGCTGCTGCTGGGTTCCTCGTCCGGTGACGACGTGGTCCGGCGGGTCACTCCGGTGGCCAACACCGGTGTCCTCCTCGTACGAGGAGGGAACAGCTGGCACGCCGTGGAGCGGGTGAGCGGCGGGGCGGACGGTCCGGAACGGCTGTCCGCTCAGGTGATCTTCCACCGTGCGTGAAGGCCGGGGCTCGCTGTGGGCCCCGCGTGGGGCGGCCGGGAGAGCCGCCCCACGCTGTTCAGCAGGGCCGTACGAGAGGGCCGAACACGGACCGCTCGTGGTCCCGTTCGCCGCGCGTCTCCGGGCAGTGCGCGACGTTGCGCCGCTCGTCCGTGCCGAACCGGCGGCGTATGTCCTGCTTGACGCGGCGCGTCCGGCGCAGCGCGTCGTCGCCTACGACGGCCAGCAGCAGCATGGGCCCCTCGCAGAGGTAGGCGAGCGTGAGGGGGCCGTCCGGCTCGTTCAGCTTCTCCGGGTACCAGCGCTCGACCTGGGCTCGGGTCAGCTGGAGGTGGCCGACAGGTTCGACAGCCAGTCCGGCCTGGCGCAGCGCCCGGACCACCTCCGGGGCCAAGCCGCGGCTGACACCGTCCGGCTTCACCAGCACATGGGTGTCGCGGGCGGCGTCGCAGGGGGCCGGCCGCCCGCCGCCCGTCCGGTGCCGGGTGACGGACCTGAGGAAGCGCTGCACGGACCTGCGCCTCACTGCACGGGAACCAGACCGGAGGCGCTTTGCAGGGCACGCGAGAGCCCCACCCCGACGGCCCGTAGGTGCGCGGCCGTCCGGACCGGGTGCGTCCGCTCGGGTACCCCCGCCGCGGCGAGCACGGCGATCGGGGCACCCGAGGCGTCCAGCACGGGCACGGCGATCGCCCCGCCCTCCGGTCCGCACTGGGCGGTTGCGAAGCCCTGCTCCGCGACCCGGGCCAGTTCCGCGGGCGACGCTTCGCGCGTGGCCCGGCGAGGTCCACGCCGCTCGACACGGCCCGTGCCGGAGGGCGCGACCCGGGGGCGGTGAGCCCGTAGGAGCTTCGCCGCCGCGTACGCCGCTGCCTCGATCTCCGCCGGGGAACCGACGGTGTGGTCGGCCCCCCGGCCACCGTGCACCCTGCCTGCCAGGACCGGATCGAGGCCGTTCGGGAGGAACAGGAACACGCTCTGCCGGGTGAGGTCGTGCATCCTCTTCAGGTGCGGATGCGCCAGTTCACTCAGGAGGCGCTGACGGGGCACGCGCGTGCCCAGGGTGAACAGACTGAGCCCGAGGCGTAGGCCCCTGTCCCCGCGTTCCAGCATGCCCGCATCGACGAGCTCGGCGATCAGGCGGTGGGCGGTCGGCTTGGGCAGGTCGGCACGGCGCGCGAGTTCGGACAGGGCCAGCTCGGACTCCCCGGGACGAAAGCAGTTCAGGATGGCGAGCCCCCGCGCGAGCATGGACCGCGCGGTGCGCGTCTGGCCGGTCAAGTGAATGTCCTCCTGGTCGATGAGAGGGGGCGGGGTGGTTGCGTCTTCGGTCAGGGGCTCTTGACGACCTGCGCCGCGTAGCTGAGGCCGGCGCCGAAGCCCAGCAGCAGCACCGGGTCCCCGGTCCGGATCCGGCCGGTGCCGATGAGCCGGGAAAGCGCCAGCGGCACGGAGGCGGCGGAGGTGTTGCCGCTCTCCACGATGTCCCGGCCGACGGCCGCGCCGGTGGCCCCGAGGGCGGCGGCGAGGTGCTCGATCATGCGCAGGTTCGCCTGGTGGGTGACGAAGCCCTTCAGGTCCGCCGGCGAGATGCCGGCCCGGCGACAGGCGTCGAGTGCGACGGGCGCCAGGCTGGTCGTCACCCAGCGGTAGACGGCCTGCCCCTGCATGGTGACGCTGCTGTGCCGGTCGGGAATGGTGACGAGGTCGGCCCGGTCGCCGTCGCTTCCCCACACCACGGGGTTGATCTCCGTACGGTCGGCCGCGACGACGACCGCCGCCCCGGCACCGTCGGCGAAGACCGTCGCCGTGTCCACGTCGTCGGGGTCCACCCAGTCCGTCATCTTCTCCGCACCGACGACCAGCGCGCGGCGGCTCGTCCCGGCCCGTATGAGACCGTCGGTGACGCCGAGGGCGTAGCAGAAGCCGGCGCACGCGGCGTTGACGTCGAACGCCGCCATCGCTGGGTGGCCCAGCCGGGCCGCGACGCTGGCCGCGCCGTTCGGCATGGGCGAGGGAAGGGAACACGTCGCGAGCACGAGGAGGTCGATGTCCCGAGCGGTGAGTCCGGCGGTGGCCAGGACCTTTCCGGCGGCCGTTGCGGCCATGTCCACCACTGACTCATCGGGCTGGGCATAGCGGCGGCTGCGGATCCCGACTCGGCGCTCTATCCAGGGACCGCTGACGTCGAGGCGGGCGGCGAGCTCTTCGTTGCCGACGATCCGGGAGGGGCGGTATCCGGCAACGGCTACGATACGGCTCCCGCCCGGTGCGGCGGGCGTGGGCATGGACACGTGTGGTCTCCTGACGAGGCGGTCGGACGGTCACCAGCGGACGCGCAGCTCGGCGAGACCCCGAGTCGCCATGCCGGTCTTCCAGTCGAAGGTCGCCGGGTCCTGCGCGAGGGCCAGGCGGGGGAACCGTTCCACGAGGGCCTGGATCACCGTGATCAGCTGCATGCGTGCCAGGGGGGCCCCGAGGCAGCGGTGCACTCCGTGGCCGAAGGTGAGATGACCGGTACGGTGGCCGTCGCTTTCCCCCGGAAGCGGCGCGGTGCGGTTCGCACCGAGGATGAACACGACGACCGGCTGGCCGGGCTGGATGGTGACACCGTCGATCTCGACGGGCTCGGTCGTTACGCGGGCGAAGCTGACGAACGCCGAGGGGCTGAGCCGGATGAGCTCCTCGACGGCCGAGGGCGTGAGGTTCGGATCAGCTCTCAGGGCGGCCATGAGGGAGGGGTCGTAGAGCAGGCTGAGCACGCAGAGGGTGAGCTGGTCGATCGTGGTCTCGTAGCCGGCCATCAGGAGGGACAGGCAAAGAGTGATCAGCTCACGGTTGGTCAGACCCTCTCCGTGGTCCTTGAGCCGCACGAGCGAGCTGAGCAGGTCGTCCCCCGGGTTCTTCCGCTTCTGTGTGACGAGTCCGCTCATGTACCGGGTCAGGCCGAAGGTCTGAGTCCGGTTCATCTCCTCGTCCCCGGTCAGGTCGAAGAGGACGGACACCCAGGACCCGAACAGTTTGCGGTCGGCGGTCGGCACCCCCAGGATGTGGCAGAGCACTTCGAGCGGGAGCGGCTGGGCCACCGTGGCGACGAAGTCAGCCGGCGGACCTTGGTCGGCCAGCTCTTCCAGACATTCAGCCGCAGTCTTTTCGACGAACGGCTGAATTTCCATTAAACGACGCTCTGTGAAGGCGCCCGCGACGAACCTGCGCATGCGGGCGTGCTCCCGACCGTCGAGGCTGATGATGGAATCGGGCGAGGGATCGGTGATGCTGAGCCGGGGTACGTCGGGGCGCACCGCCTCCGCTCTGCTGAACCTCTTGTCAGCAAGCACCTCGCGCGCGAGCCGGTAGTCGGTCACAGCCCACATTCCGGTTCCGTTCGGCGCCGTTGCCCATTTGATCCTGACCGGCTCGCGGAGCTGGAAAGCAGAGGGCAAAGGGCCGATCGGCGGAATTCCGGAAACGGATGAATCACGCTCGACCATGAAGTCATCTCCAGGATGAGGGACGCGCCGGGAAGGCGCGGGACGAGAGCGAGCGCCCCGTCAGTCGGCACTGCCGATGAGCGGCCGAACCGGTTCCGGTTCCTCCACGTAGTACCAGCAGTCGTCGATACCGATGGCGCTCAGCTCTTTCTCGGTGCGGACGGCAGCGTGCGCGTGCTCGGGCGAGGCGGGGTCGAAGAGGATTCCGCCGATGCTGCCGCTGTGCGCGATCTGCAGTCCGGCGGCACCCGTCCGGCGGGCCACGCCCATGAGGTCGTCGAAAAGCGGAACCGGGAGGAACCGCTGGTTGAGGCGTGCGCTTTGAGTGGCGACGCGGCCGATGGTCGCCAGGTCTCCGGCCAGTGCCCCGCATCGCAGATGGACGCGCAACTCGTCGAAGTGGCGTATTTCCTGGGCGTCGTAGCGCGCACGCGGCAGGGAGAGCGTGTCCACCGGACCGATGCCGAGGGGGAAGCCCAGCACGGCGATGGGCGGCAGGGTGGTGCCGAACGACTCGATCAGCTGGCCCTCGCGATGAGCGAAGAGCACCATCTCGTCGAACATGAGCGGATCCGCCGCAGACTCGGCCGCGACGGCCAGCCGGGCGATACGTCCATGCTCGAGCTCGCCACCGAAGGCATTGAGCACCGCGCGGATGGACGCCGTGACATCGCTGGTCGAGGAGCCGAAGCCGAGACTCACCTCGATGCTGCTCGTCACGGTGAGCACCCCCCTGAGGGAGGGAAGTCCCAGTTCCGCGGCGGTGAGCAGCGCGGCGCGGAGCGCCTTGGTCTTCCAGGTCGGCGTGACGGTCAACTCGGAAGCGGAATCGTCGAGGTCGACTGTCGCCTCGGAGGTGAACAGGCGGCACGGAAGCGTGGTCAGCCCTCGGCGAAGCCTGCCGTCGGGCATCGTGAAGACGCCCTGGAGCAGTTCGCCGTGATGCCCCGGGGCCGAACCCGTGCCCCGCCGCTTCCCGTGCGGCGGGCGTATCGGGCCGTCCTGACCTGTGTCCTGTCTCAATTCAGTCCCCCGTCGTCGCCGTTGCTCGGCAGCTGCCGGTCAGACGTCGGCCCGGTCCATGGCGGCTACGAGACTCGCCGGCCTCATGTCGGTCCAGACTGCGGTGACGTGGTCGAGGCAGCTCTGCCGGTCGGCAGGGCCGAAAACGATGTGCCAGCCCTTCGGAACCTCTGCGAACTCCGGCCACAAGGAGTACTGCTCCTCCTCGTTGGCCACGACCAGATATGGGGCACTCTCGGATTCGAAAGGATTGCTCACTTCTCATCCCCCGTCAGGTATGGGAGCCGGGCTGAGGAGGCCTTCGCCTCAGTGATCACCGGACTCGGAAAGCGGCCGCAGCGCAAGAAATGCGGGTGAGGCATGCCGCGTTCGATTCCTATCAGCTCGTGACGCGATGTGTCCACCTTCGATCTTCCGGCCACCTTCCTTCTGCTCCCCGCATCACGTAGCGTGATTGAAGTCCCATCAAAATGCCAGGTCAGTCTCGCACCGGCGTCATCGGCAGTTCCGGACCGTGAGTGTCTCGATGCGGTACCGGCGAGTATCGTATGGCTTGATCCATATACCTGCCCGTGGTCGCCGGGCACGGGGTGATAGGTTCCGAACCAGCCTTCAGTTCGATTGCATTAGATCGGCGGCGAACGGGGTAACGGGGATTTTCGCGCTCGACACCTGCGTGAAGCAGAGCATGTCGTGGCGCCTGCGCGCGTTCATTTGGCGGACCCATGCCGGCGCGTGCTGCAGGTATGCACCAGTGCCTGTCCATGACTACCTCCCTGCCCATTTCGTTGCTGTGCCCGGCGCCCGCTGCGGCGTCGCACAGCGGCGGTTCCCGCCATGCGTATTGGCACTTGCACGGGCAAGGGAGTCGTGTCTCATGCACCACGCCGAACAGCAGGACCGCCACCCCGTACGAGCAGCGCAGGCGGGCATGTGGTTCGCCCAGCGGATCGCCGACAGCACACGCGTCTACAACGTCGCCCAGTACATCGACGTCGTCGGTCCGCTCGACACCGGGCGGCTGGCCGAAGCGCTGCGCCATGTCGTCCGCGAAGCGGAGCCGCTGCGGGTCCACTTCGTGGAAACCGACGCCGGACTGCGCCAGCTCGTCTCTCCCGTTGGTGACTGGCGGCCCCGCGTGCTCGACCTGTCCACCGCCCCGGACCCGCGCGAGGCGGCCCTCGGCTGGATGCGCGGCGAGACGGACCGCGTACCGGACCTCGCGGCCCCTCGCCTGTTCGACGCCGCCCTCATCAAGCTCTCCGACGAGCGGCACTTCTGGTACCAGCGCGCTCACCACAGCGTCGTGGACGGCTTCAGCGGACCGCTGCTGGCCCGACACGCGGCCACCGCGTACAACGCCCTCTGCGACGGCGCCCCACCGCCGGCCTGTGGGCTGCCCGGCGTCGCGGAGCTGGGCCGCGAAGAGGACGCCTACCTGAACTCCGCCCGCCACGCGAAGAGCAGGGAGTTCTGGCTGACGCACATGGCGGACCCGCCCGAGGCGCTCACCCTCTCCCACCAGGGGATCGCCGCGCCCGAGGGGTCCCTCACGGTCACCGGCACGCTCTGCGTCGAGCAGGCCGGGCGGCTCCGGGACCGGGCGCGGGCCGCCCGCTCCACCTGGAGCGGCCTTGCCGTCACCGCGTGCGCGGCGTACCTGCACCTGCTGACGGGGCACGACGACATCGTCCTCGGCATGCCGGTCACCGGCCGCACCGGGCAGATCCTTCGCCGGGCCGTGGCCATGACCTCGAACATCGTGCCGCTGCGGCTGCGCCCGCGCCCCACCGTCACGGTCGCCGACCTGGCACGGGAGGTCTCGGCCGAGGTGCGCCGGGCGGTGGTGCACCAGCGCTACCGCTACGAGGACCTGCGCCGCGACATCGGCCTGGGGATGAACGAGGGCCGGCTCTCCGGCTGTGAGATCAACGTCATGGCGTTCGACGACACCGTCGACCTGGCCAGCTGCACGGCCACCTTCCACAACCTGGCCAACCCCCCTACCGAGGAGCTCGCCTTCTCCCTGTTCGGCCGCCCGGACGACGGCCCCATCCGTATCGACGTGGACGCCGACGTCCGCCGCTTCGACACCGAGGACATCGAGGGCCATCGTCGCCGGTACACGGCTCTGCTCATGGCCGCGGCCGAGAACCCGGACCGGCGCCTGGGCGACCTGGACCTCATGGACGGCGGCGAGCGCACGCTGATCCAGGGATGGAACGCCACCGAGCGGCCCGTCCCGGAGGCGACGGTCCCCCGCCTCTTCGCCGAGCAGGCTGCGCGCACCCCGGACCGCATCGCGGTCCGGTGCGGTTCCCGCTCCTGGACCTACGCAGAACTCGACGAGCGGACCAACCGCCTGGCGCATCTGCTGATCGCCCGCGGCATCGGCCCGGAGACCCCCGTGGTGTCGGCGATGCCCCGCTCCGCCGAGGCCGTCCTCACCCTGCTGGGCGTACTGAAGGCACGTGGCGTGTACGTGCCGGTGGACCCGGGCCACCCCGCGGAGCGCGTGGCCGGCGTCATCGACACGGTGCGGCCCCGACTCGTCCTCGGCCTGGCCCGGGACGCGGAGCGCATGGCGGGCCACGGCGACCTCTGGCTCGCGCTGGACGACGAGGCCGTCAGGGCGGACCTCGCGGCGCGGCCGACCCACACCCCTCCCGCCGAGGAGCGCCCGGAAGCCGTCGCCCGGGGTCTCGCCTACACCATCTTCACCTCCGGTTCCACCGGCCGGCCCAAGGGCGCCATGGTGCATCAGCGCGGCATGGTCAACCACCTGCTGGCCAAGGTGGAGGACCTCGCCCTCGGCGAGGAGTCCCGGGTGGCCCTCAACGCGCCCCTGACCTTCGACGTCTCCGTGTGGCAGATGCTGGCCGCCCTCCTGGTCGGCGGCTGCACCCAGGTGATCGACGACGAGGCCGGACAGGACGCCCTCGCTCTCTTCGAGCGCACCGCGGAGACGGGCGTCACCTGCCTGGAGGTCGTCCCCTCCCAGATGCGCGCGGCCCTCGACGCCTGGGACGCCGGCGTGCCCTGCCCCGCTCTGCCCCGGCTGCGTACCTTCATAGTCAACGGCGAGGTCCTGCCCCCCGCCCTCTGCCGCCGCTGGTACCGGCGCTTCCCCGAGGCGGCCATCGTCAACGCCTACGGTCTCACCGAGTGCTCCGACGACAACGCCCACGCGTTCATCACCGACGACGAGATCGCCCACGACACCCGCCTGCCCGTCGGACGCGCCCTTCGGAACAACGCCTTCCATATCCTGGACGCGCAGCTGCGGCCCGTCCCGGTCGGCGTCCCCGGTGAACTCTTCATCGCGGGCACCGGCGTCGGGCGTGGCTACCTCGGGGACCCGTCGCGGACGGCCGAGCGCTACGTGCCCGACCCCTTTGCCGCGGAGCCTGGCGCGCGGATGTACCGCACCGGCGACCGGGCGCGCTTCCGCCCGGACGGCCAGCTGGACTTCCTGGGACGACGCGACCACCAGGTCAAGATCCGCGGCAACCGGATCGAACTGGGAGAGGTGGAGGCCGCCTTGCGCGGTGTCCCCGGCGTGGTCGACGCCGTGGTCACGGTGCAGCGGTCGGCCGACGTCCAGCGGCTCGTCGGATACTTCATCGGCGACCCCGGACCCGAAACGGTCCGCGCTGCCGTGGCCGCCACCGTGCCGGACTACATGGTCCCGGCCTTCCTCATCCGGCTCGACGCCTTCCCCCTCAACACCAACGGCAAGGTGGACCGCAAGGCCCTGCCGGCCCCGGACGTCACCACGGGCGCGTCCGCCGACACACCCCGGACGCCGGTACAGGCCGCACTGTGCGAGGCGTTCGCCCGCACGCTCGGACTTCCCGCGATCGGCCTCGACGACAGCTTCTTCGACCTCGGCGGCGACAGCATCGTCTCCATCCAGCTCATCAGCCGGGCCCGGCAGGCCGGTTACGCGGTCACCGCGAGGGAGATCTTCCAGCACCGCACGCCACGCGCCCTCGCGGAGGTCGTCAGACCGGTGGGCGCGACGGCCGCCGAGCCGCCCGGCGGCGGCGTCGGACGGGTCCCCGCCACACCCGTTCACGAGTGGCTGCGGTCGCTCGGCGGCCCGGTGGACAGCTACCACCAAGGGGTGCTCCTCCAGGTCCCGGGCGGCCTCGACGTCGCCGCTCTCACCGCCGCCCTGGACGTGCTGCTCGACCACCACGACATGCTGCGGGCCCGCGCCGTCCTGGGGCCGGAGCGCGAACCGCTCCACCTGGAGGTGCCGGGGAGCTCGGTCAGGCCGCCCGCCGCGTCCCTCGTGCACCGCTGTGACGCGACCGGCCTCGACGGCCCGGCTCTGGAGGAGACCGTGCGCGCACGGTATGCGGCCGCGCTCGAAGGCCTCTCCCCCGCCGAAGGCATCATGCTCCAGGCGGTCTGGTTCGACCGCGGCCCGGACGAGACCGGCCGACTGCTGGTCCTCGTCCACCACCTGGTGGTGGACGCCGTCTCCTGGCGGATCCTGCTGCCCGACCTGGTCACCGCCTACACCCAGGCCGAGCACGGGGAGGAACCGAAGCTCGAACCCGTGGCGACCTCCTTCCGCGGCTGGGCGACCGCCCTCCACGACGACCGGGCCCTCACAGCCCGTCGGGACACCGAGCTGGAGCACTGGCGGCACCTCGGGTCCGACGTCCGGCCGCTGCCCTGCGCGCGGCCCCTCGACCCTCGCCGGGACACGTACGAGCACTCCGAGGAACTCGCCGTCCACCTCTCCCCGGAGACCACCACGGCCGCGGTCACGACGCTGCCGGAGCTGTTCCACACGCGGACCGAACAGCTCCTGCTCACCGCCCTGTCCCTGGCCGTCGAGCACGGGGCGGCCCAGCGCGGCGAGACCGGAGGCGCGGTGCTCGTCGACGTCGAGGGCCACGGCCGCGAGGACATCGTGCCCGGAGCCGACGTGTCCCGCACCGTCGGCTGGTTCACCAGTCTGTATCCCGTACGGATGGCCCCCGGCGCCGAGGACTGGACCGAGATCTGGGAGGGGGGCGCTGAGCTCGGCCGGGTGGTGAAGCGGGTGAAGGAGCAGCTCGCGGCCGTCCCGGGGAACGGAATCGGTCACGGACTGCTGCGCTACCTCCACGAACCCAGCAGGGAGGCCCTGACGGCGTGCCCGGCTCCGCAGCTCGCCTTCAACTACCTGGGGGGCCTCCACGGCGCCCCGTCCCTCGGCACCTGGTCGCTGGCCGGCGAGCTCGGACACGGGAGCGGCTTCGGCGGCGGCGCCACGGGCACCGTCCCCCTGTCCCACCCGCTCACCGTGGACGTCCACCTCACGGGCGACGGCCCGGGCTCCGGGCGGCTGGTGGCCCGCTGGCGATGGGCCGGGGAGCTGCTCCCCGGGCAGTACGTACGGCGGCTGGCGGAGGACTGGGGCAGGGCGCTGGACGCGCTGGCACGGCACGGCCTGCGCGCGGACGCGGGCGGGCGCACCCCCTCCGACATGCCGCTCGTCGCCCTCGACCAGGACGAGATCGACGACTTCGAAGCCCTGCTGGCGGCAGACGCCTCTCACACACCGGAGACCGACCAGTGAGCAAGCCCCGCATCGAGGAAGTCCTGCCGCTCGCTCCGTTCCAGAACGGACTCCATTTCCACGCCGTCTACGACCGAGACGCCCCCGACGTCTACAACGTCCAGTACGTGCTGGACCTGGAAGGGCCGCTCGACACCGCCGCCCTGCGGGAGGCCGCCCGCCGTGTGCTCGGCCGTCACTCCGCGCTGCGCGCGTCGTTCCGGCAGCGGAGCAACGGCGAGACGGTGCAGATCGTGCAGAGCGAGGTCCGGCTCGACTTCAGCGAGCACGACCTCTCCGTGACGCCCGGCGAGGACGGCGAAGCCGAGCTGGCCGTGCTTCTGGAAGCCGAGCGCAGCGGGAAGTTCGACCTGGGCAGGGCACCCCTCATCCGCTTCGCGCTGTTCCGCCTGGCTCAGGACCGCCACCGGTTCGCGTTGATGAACCATCACATCCTCCTGGACGGCTGGTCCATGCCCGTCCTGCTTCAGGACCTCTTCGCCTACTACGCCGCGGTCGCCGCCGGCGAGGCCGGTGAGCTTCCGCCCACCCGCCAGTACCGCGACCACCTGGAATGGCTCGCGGGACAGGACGGCGGGGCGGCGGCCGACGCATGGCGCAGTGCGCTGGACGGTGTGTCCGAGGGCACGTTCGTCGCGCCCGACGCGGGCACTGCCCCGGACGGCGAACCGGTGCGGCTGACGTCGGTCCTCCCCTCGTCGGAACTCGACCGGCTCCAGGAGTGCGCGCGGGGTCTCGGGGTGACGCTGAACACGGTGGTGCAGGCCGCCTGGGCGGTGGTGCTGTCCCGGCTGACCGGTCGCACCGACGTCGTCTTCGGAGCCACCGTCTCCGGTCGTCCTGCCGAGCTCCCCGGCGTCGAGGGGATGGTCGGCCTGTTCATCAACACGGTTCCGGTACGTGTCCGGCTCGACCCGGCACAGTCCCTCGCCGATCTCCTCGTCCGCCTTCAGCGCGAACAGGCCGCGCTCCTGGACCACCACCACCTCGGGCTCACGGACATCCACCGGATCACCGCACGGCCCTCCCTCTTCGACACCGTCGTGCTGGTGCAGAACTACCCCTTCGACACCGCGGCGTTCGACAAGCTCGGCACCGGCCTCACCCTGCGCGGGGTCACGGTTCGCGACGGAGCCCATTACCCGATGCGGCTCGTCGCCCTGCCCTCGGCCGAGGGGCTGCACCTGCACGTGGACTACCGCCCCGACGCGGTCGAAGCGGAGCTCGCCACCACCGCGGCGCGACTGCTGGGCGGACTGCTGAGCACATGCCGGGACGCAGCCGCCGCGCCCGTCCGCTCCTGGACGGGCGAGACAACCGAGGAACGGCACCCTCGGACGTCCTGGAACGACACGGACACCGCGGTGCCCGACGTCACCCTCACCGAGCTGGTCGCCCGGCAGGTGCGCGCGACTCCGGACGCGCCGGCCGTCGTGGGGGACGGCGAGAGGACGCTGACCTACCGGGAACTGGACGAGCGGGCCGGACGGCTGGCGCGGATCCTCACCCACCACGGCGTGGGGCCCGAGACGTTCGTCGCCGTGATGCTGCACCGGTCGGTGGATCTCGTCGTCGCCCTGCTGGCCGTGCTCAAGACGGGGGCGGCGTACGTACCCGTCGACCCCGACTACCCCTCGGACCGCGTGGCCTGGATGTTGTCCGACGCCGCGCCCACCGCACTGGTGACGACGAACGGGGTGGTGGTGCCGGACGGCGCCGCCCGTCGCACGCACCGTGTACTGCTCGACGACCCTGAGACGGCGGCGGCCCTGAACGAGGGACCGGCGCTGTCCAGGGAGGCTGCGGTCGAGCCGGAGAACCCGGCGTACGTCATCTACACCTCGGGGTCGACCGGGCGCCCGAAGGGTGTCGTCGTGCCGCAGCGAGGCATCGTGAACCGACTGCTGTGGATGCAGGACCACCTCGGGCTCACCGGCGGGGACCGTGTCCTGCAGAAGACCTCGATGAGCTTCGACGTATCGGTGTGGGAGTTCTTCTGGCCCCTCGTCACCGGTGCCTCGCTGGTGGTGGCACGACCCGGTGGGCACCGGGACGCGCTGTACCTCGCCGAGCTGATCCGCCGTGCCGGCGTGACCACGATGCACTTCGTGCCGTCGATGCTGGAGGAGTTCCTGCTGGAACCGGAGGCGGCCGGCTGTACCGGGCTGCGCCGCGTGGTGTGCAGCGGCGAGGCCCTGCCCGCCAGGACCCGGGATCGGTTCTTCGAGCTGCTGCCCGGCACGGAGCTGCACAATCTGTACGGCCCCACCGAGGCATCGGTCGACGTGACGGCGTGGCGGTGCGACGCCCGCGACAGCGACCGGTCCGTGCCGATCGGGGAGCCGGTGTGGAACACCCGGCTGCACGTCCTCGACCCGTGGCTGCGGCCCGCGCCCGTCGGTGTGGCAGGCGAGCTGTACCTCGCCGGCGTCCAGCTGGCGCGCGGCTACTGGGGCCGTGCCGCGCTGACCGCCGAGCGGTTCGTCGCGGACCCGTTCGACCCCGCGGGCGGGCGGATGTACCGCACGGGCGACGTGGTGCGCCGGCGCCCCGACGGCGTTCTGGAGTACCTCGGCCGCATCGACGACCAGGTGAAGGTCCGAGGTTTCCGCATCGAGCTCGGCGAGGTCGAGGCCGCCTTGGCCGCTGTGCCGGGTGTGGCGCAGGCAGCGGCGGTGGCCCGGGAGGACCGCCCGGGGGACGTCCGGCTCGTCGGCTACGTCGTGCCGGAACCGCACGCGCAACCGCGGCCTGCGGAGCTACGGCGCGCGCTGGCGGACCGTCTGCCGGGCTACATGGTGCCCAACGTGTTCGTCACGGTGCCCGCCCTGCCGCTGTCGCCCAACGGGAAACTGGACCGCAAGGCCCTGCCGGCTCCGGCGAGTGGCCGGTCCGGCGGTGGTGGGGGAGGGCGCCGGGCGGCCACGCCGCGGGAGGAGGTGCTGTGCCGGCTGTTCGCCGAGGTGCTCGACGTGTCCGAGGTGGGAGTCGACGACGGCTTCTTCGACCTGGGCGGCCATTCCCTGTTGGCGACCCGGCTCGCGAGCCGTATCCGCACCGAACTCGGCGCGGACATCGACGTCCGGACCGTGTTCGAGAACAGCACGCCGGCGCGGCTGGCGCTGCGCCTCGCTGCGACCGGGGCGGCCCGCCCGGCCCTGGTCCGTCGTGAGCGGACGGATGACGCACCGCTGGCCTTCGGGCAGCGCAGGTTGTGGTTCCTGAACCGGTTCGAAGGGCCGGGAGCCGCGTACAACCTGTCGTTCGCACTGCGCCTCGACGGACGGCTCGACGCCGCCGTGCTGAGTGCTGCGGCGCAGGACGTGCTGCGGCGCCACGAGAGTCTGCGCACGATGTTCGTGGAGGCGGACGGCGATCCCGTGCAGCGGGTGGTGCCCGCCGAGGAAGCGGTGGTCGGCGTCTCGCTGACGGAGATCGCTCCCGAGGGCCTCTCCGCCGCCATGGCGGCGGAGACGGGGAAGGGCTTCCGGCTGGACAGTGAACTGCCACTGCGCCTCGCTCTTCTCCGGCTTGCGGGGGAGGAGCACGTGTTGGTGGTGGTGGTGCACCACATCGTCAGTGACGGTTGGTCGCTGGGGCCGCTGGCCCGGGACCTCGCCGAGGCCTATGCCGCCCGTCTGAACGGGACCGAGCCCGGGTGGCAGCCGCTGCCCGTCCAGTACGCCGACTACACGCTGTGGCAGCGTGAACTCCTCGGTGACGACAGCGACCCCGCCAGCCTCGTCAACGAGCAGCTCTCCTACTGGCGCGGCGTGCTCGACGGTCTACCCGACCAACTCGCCCTGCCTTTCGACCGTTTCCGCCCCAGTGCTCCGACGTATCACGGCGGCACCGTTCCCCTCGCCCTCGACGCCGACACCCATACGCGTCTGACCCGGCGCGCGCGGGAGCACGGAGCCACCACCTTCATGGCCGTCCAGGCCGCCCTCGCCGGTCTCCTCACCCGGCTCGGCGCGGGCACGGACATTCCCATCGGCACCCCGATCGCCGGCCGGACCGAACAGGCGCTCGACGACCTCGTCGGCTTCTTCGTCAACACCCTCGTCCTGCGCACCGCCACCACGGGCAACCCCACCTTCTCCGAACTCCTCGCCCAGGTCCGCGACACGAACCTCGCCGCCTACGCCCACCAGGACCTCCCCTTCGAACGACTCGTCGAGGACCTCAACCCGGCCCGCACGCCGGGACGACACCCCTTGTTCCAGACGATGCTGGTACTCCAGAACAACACCACCCCTCAGCTCCACCTCCCCGGCCTCCACGTCACCGACGAGCCCCTCACCACCGACACGGCCAAATTCGACCTGACCGTCGACCTCACCGAACGATTCACCCCCACCGGGCAACCCGACGGCATCCACGGCGTCCTGGAGTACGCCACCGACCTCTTCGACGCCCACACCGCCCACCACCTCGCCACCGCCCTCGCCCACACCCTCCACCACGCCGCCCACCACCCCCACACCCCCCTCCACAACTGGGGCCCGTCCGACCTGCCGCGCCCGCGCCTCGACATGTCCGCGCACGCCGCCCCGGCGGTGTCGAAGGCGCGCGGCGGTGGTGGTGGGGGAGGGCGCCGGGCGGCCACGCCGCGGGAGGAGGTGCTGTGCCGGCTGTTCGCCGAGGTGCTCGACGTGTCCGAGGTGGGTGTCGACGACGGCTTCTTCGACCTGGGCGGCCACTCCCTGTTGGCGACCCGGCTCGCGAGCCGCATCCGCACCGAACTCGACGCGGAGGTCGATCTGCGCGCCTTCTTCGAGAACCCGACCATCGCCGCCGCCCATCTGTGGGCCGTCGGCGCCCGCCGGGCCAGGCCCACGCTGCGGCCCATGGCCCGGCCGGAGGTGACCGAGTCATGATTCCCCTGTCGTACGGCCAGCACCGCCTGTGGATGCTGGATCAACTGGAGGGCCCGAACCCCACCTACAACGTGCCGCTGGCGCTGCGCCTGGCCGGTCCGCTCGACCGTGAGGCGTTGCGGGGCGCGCTCGACGACGTCGTACACCGCCACGAGAGCCTGCGCACCCTGATCGCCGTCAACGGCGAGACGCCGTACCAACGCATCCTGTCCGCCGCGGACGCGCACGTCCCGCTCAGCACGGTCACGCTCGGCGGTGCACCCGCGGACGGCGGCGGCCCGGGCCCGGAGTTGCGGGCCTTCGCGGACCAGCCCTTCCGCCTCGACTCCGACCTGCCCGTCCGGGCCTGCCTCTTCGAGCTTGCGGGGGAGGAGCACGTGTTGGTGGTGGTGGTGCACCACATCGTCAGTGACGGTTGGTCGCTGGGGCCGCTGGCCCGGGACCTCGCCGAGGCCTATGCCGCCCGTCTGAACGGGACCGAGCCCGGGTGGCAGCCGCTGCCCGTCCAGTACGCCGACTACACGCTGTGGCAGCGTGAACTCCTCGGTGACGACAGCGACCCCGCCAGCCTCGTCAACGAGCAGCTCTCCTACTGGCGCGGTGTACTCGACGGTCTACCCGACCAACTCACCCTGCCTTTCGACCGATTCCGCCCCAGTACTCCGACGTATCACGGCGGCACCGTTCCCCTCGCCCTCGACGCCGACACCCATACGCGTCTGACCCGGCTCGCGCGGGAGCACGGAGCCACCACCTTCATGGCCGTCCAGGCCGCCCTCGCCGGTCTCCTCACCCGGCTCGGCGCGGGCACGGACATTCCCATCGGCACCCCGATCGCCGGCCGGACCGAACAGGCGCTCGACGACCTCGTCGGCTTCTTCGTCAACACCCTCGTCCTGCGCACCGCCACCACGGGCAACCCCACCTTCACCGAACTCCTCACCCGGGTCCGCGACACGAACCTCGCCGCCTACGCCCACCAGGACCTCCCCTTCGAACGACTCGTCGAGGACCTCAACCCGGCCCGCACGCCGGGACGACACCCCCTGTTCCAGACGATGCTGGTACTCCAGAACAACACCACCCCTCAGCTCCACCTCCCCGGCCTCCACGTCACCGACGAGCCCCTCACCACCGACACGGCCAAATTCGACCTGACCGTCGACCTCACCGAACGATTCACCCCCACCGGGCAACCCGACGGCATCCACGGCGTCCTGGAGTACGCCACCGACCTCTTCGACGCCCACACCGCCCACCACCTCGCCACCGCCCTCGCCCACACCCTCCACCACACCGCCCACCACCCCCACACCCCCCTCCACAACTGGAACATCCTGGCGCCCGAGGACGGGGACCGGGTGCTCGCACAGGGGCGGGGCCACGCCACCGAGATCCCCACGGCGTCCGTGCACGGCCGGTTCGAGGACCAGGCGCGGCGCACTCCCGACGCGGTGGCCCTCGTCTCGGGCGGAACGGAGCTCAACTACGCGGAGCTCGACGCGCGGGCGGACCGGCTCGCCGCGCGCCTGGCCGCGTACGGTGTGACCGCCGAGAGCGCCGTGGCGGTGCTGATGGAGAGGTCGCCCGAACTGGTCGTCGCCCTCCTCGCGGTGCTCAAGGCCGGCGGTTGCTACGTGCCGCTGCATCCGGAGTTCCCCCGCGCCCGACGCGAGCACATTCTGGCCGAGGCCCGCTGCGCGGTCCTGCTCACCGACGACCCGGAGCGCTGGGACCTCGCCGCGGCCGAGACCGCCGAGGGCGTCCTCGTCGTCCCGCTGGGGGCCACAGCGGACCGGCCCGCCGCGGGCCCCGCGGGGAACCGTCGCGACGTCTCGCCCGACCGGCTCGCGTACATCATGTACACCTCCGGCTCCACCGGACAGCCGAAGGGCGTCGCCGTCCGCCACCGTGACGTGCTCGCCCTGACCGTCGACCGGCACTGGCACACCGGACACGACCGGGTGCTGATGCACTCCCCACACTCCTTCGACGCGTCGACCTACGAGCTCTGGGTGCCGCTGACGAGCGGTGGCAGCGTCGTCGTCGCCCCTCCCGGTCCCGTGGACGCCCACCTGGTGCGGCGGCTCGTGGAGGCGCACGGCGTCACGGCGCTGTGGCTGACGGCGGGCCTCTTCCGCGTCATGGCCGAGGATTCCCCAGAGGCGTTCCGGGGCCTGTCCGAGCTGTGGACCGGCGGCGATGTCGTGTCGCCCGAGGCCGCCCGCAGGGTCCTTGCAGCATGCCCGTCCCTCCACCTGTTCAATGGGTACGGCCCTACGGAAACGACCACCTTCGCCGCAGCGCACTCCATCGACTCGGTCACCGCCGGTCGGACCGCGATACCGATCGGCAGACCACTCGACAACACCCGTCTGTACGTCCTGGACGGGGATCTCGCTCCGGTGCCGCCCGGCGTCGAGGGCGATCTGTACATCGGGGGCGCCGGTGTCGCCCGGGGATACGCCGGGGACCCCCGGTTGACCGCCCAGCGGTTCGTCCCCGACCCCTTCGGCCCGCCTGGTGCACGCATGTACCGGTCGGGCGACCGTGCTCGCTGGGTCGCCGACGGTGTCCTCGAGTACCGGGGCCGCGACGACGATCAGGTGAAGCTGCGCGGTCTGCGCATCGACCTCGGCGAGGTGGAGGCGGCCCTGGCGAGGCAGCCGGACGTCAGCCAAGCGACGGTCACCGTGCGCCAGGACGCCTCGGGCGCCCAACGGCTTGTCGGCTATTACGTGCCGGCCGGAGGAGCGGGACGGGAGGCTGTGTCCGCCGCTCTGACCGCCCGTCTGCGGGAAGAGCTTCCCACCTTCATGGTGCCTGCCGTCCTCGTCGGGCTGGAGCGGCTGCCGCTGACGGAGAACGGGAAGGTGGACCGGCGTGCCCTGCCCGAGCCGCCCGCTGTCCGCGCCCCGCGCGCCGTCGCGCGGCCACGGACACCACGGGAAGCCCTGCTGTGCGCTCTGGCCGCGGAGTTGCTGCGTGTCGGCGAGGTCCACCCGGACGACAACTTTCTCGATCTCGGCGGGGACAGCATCCTTGCCATCCAGCTGGCCAGCCGGGCTCGGCAAGCCGGGCTGCTGCTGTCCGCCCGTGACGTCTTCCGGCACGGCTCGCTCGCCGAGACGGCCGCGGCGGCCCTCGACGCCGAGGAGGAGCGTGAGCCGCGGAGCGCCGCCTGGGGGGCCGTACCGGCCACTCCCATCATCGAGTGGCTGCGGGAGACCGGCGGGCCCTTCGACGGCTTCCACCAGTCCGTGCTGCTGCACACTCCGGCGTGGCTGCGACCGCAGAACGCGCTGAGGGCGCTGCAGAGCGTCCTCGACCGGCACGACATGCTCAGGGCCCGGCTCGACACCGACGCCGCCGGGGTGTGGACCCTGCTCGTCTCCGAACCGGGCACCGTACGTGCTGAGGACTGCTGGGAAGCGGTCGACATCGCCCTGCCCCGCGCGGACGACACGTCCGGGAGCGACCGGCTGGCGGACGCGGCACGGTCCGCCGTGACCCGCCTGGCGCCGCGCCGCGGTGTCATGGTCCGTGGCGTCATGGAGAACGGCGGTCCCGGTGCGCCTGGCCGCCTGGCGCTCGTGGTTCATCACCTCGTGGTCGACGGCGTGTCCTGGCGCATCCTCGTGGAGGACTTCGTCGCTGCCGCACGTGCCCACGCGATCGGCACGGAACCGGAGCTCAGCACGCCCGGCACGTCGTATCGCACATGGTCGCGCCGTCTCGTGCAGGCCGCGGGCGCGGAAGCGGTCGGGGAGCTCGCCCACTGGCGGGACACGCTGGACCGCCCCGACCCGCCGCTGGGTGACCGTCCGCTTGATCCCGGCCAGGACGTGCAGGGCAGCGCCCGGACCCTCACCGTGACGCTGCCCACGGGCGACACCGGCGGTCTGCTCACCGCAGTGGCGAAGTCGTTCCATGCCGGCCCCGACGAGATCCTGCTCACCGGGCTCGCGCTCGGCGTCGAGCGGTGGCGGCGGCGGGGCGGCGCCACGGTCACCGGGCTGCTCGTGAACCTGGAGGGGCACGGGCGGGAGGCGATCGCCGAAGGGCTGGACGTCTCACGGACGGTCGGCTGGTTCACCAGCCTCTATCCGGTGCATCTCGACCCCGGCGTCAGCCGCTGGGAGGACCTGGACGTCGGTGACCCCGAACTCGGCCGTGCCCTCAAGCGGGTCAAGGAGCAGCTGCGAGCCGTGCCCGGTAAGGGGATCGGCTTCGGTCTGCTGCGCCGGCTCAATCCGGCAACGGCCGACGAGCTGTCGACCCTGCCCGTTCCCCAGCTGTGCTTCAACTACCTGGGCCGGGCCACCGGGACAGCGGCCGGCGCGGACGGCTGGGCCGTCGATCCTTCGTTCCGGATCGATACGACCGGCCACGACACGGCCCGTCCCCTGGCCCATGCGCTCACGGTCGATGTCCTGGTACAGGACGGCGCCGACGGGCCCGAGTTGACCGCCACCTGGACCTGGCCGGAGGCGTTGCTGTCCACCGAGCGGGTGCAGGACCTCGCGGACGACTGGTTCGCGGCGCTGAGGGCGGTGGCGGAGCATGCCGCCCGACCCGGCTCCGGAGGCCGGTCGCCCTCGGACGTACCGCTGGTCGTCCTGGGACAGGACACGCTGGAACGTCTTGAGGAGCGGATCCCCGGTCTTGCGGACGTCGTCCCCCTGTCGCCGTTGCAGGAAGGCATGCTCTTCCACGCCGAATACGACAGGACCGGTCCCGATCCGTACAACGTGCAGATCAGCCTTCCGCTCGAAGGGCCGCTGGACCCGGTGGCGCTGCGCGCCGCAGCAGCGCTGCTGCTGGCGCGGCACTCCGCACTGCGGTCCGCGTTCCTGGAGGTCCCCGACGGGGGCGCGGTCCAGGTGGTACTGGACGCGGAGGCGTGCCCGCCGCCTTGGACGGAGCATGACCTGTCGAGGCTGCCACGGGAGTCGGCCGAGGCCGAGCTGAGCCGGCTCCAGGACGAGGACCGCGCGCGTCGCTTCGACCTGTCCAGCGCGCCGCTTCTGCGGTTCGCCCTCGTCCGGCTCGCGGCGGACCGGTGGCACCTGATGTTGACGAACCACCACATCCTGCTGGACGGCTGGTCTGCGCCGCTGGTGGTGCAGGAGCTGTTCCGGTTGTACGCCGGCCAGGACGAGTTGCTCCCCGCCCGTCCGTACAAGGACTACCTGCGCTGGCTCGCGGCCCAGGATGACGAGGCGGCCCGGCGGGCGTGGCGGGAGTCCCTCGCGGGACTGGAGGGTCCGACCCTGATCGCTCCCGGTGGCTCCCGAGCCGGGTGGTCTGCTGTGGGCAGGCTCACCGGAGAACTCACCGAGGAAGCGACCGCGCGGCTCCAGGAGTGCGCGCGGGGTCTCGGGGTGACGCTGAACACGGTGGTGCAGGCCGCCTGGGCGGTGGTGCTGTCCCGGCTGACCGGTCGCACCGACGTCGTCTTCGGAGCCACCGTCTCCGGTCGTCCTGCCGAGCTCCCCGGCGTCGAGGGGATGGTCGGCCTGTTCATCAACACGGTTCCGGTACGTGTCCGGCTCGACCCGGCACAGTCCCTCGCCGATCTCCTCGTCCGCCTTCAGCGCGAACAGGCCGCGCTCCTGGACCACCACCACCTCGGGCTCACGGACATCCACCGGATCACCGCACAGCCCTCCCTCTTCGACACCATGATCGCCTTCGAGAACTACCCGTTCGATCCCGACGCACTGCCCGCCGACGGGATCGGGGTGAGTATCGGAGAGCCAGACGTACGGGATGGCGTCCACTATCCCCTGGCCCTGCTCGCCACGCCCGGTGACCGGCTGCACCTCCGGATGGACCACGACGTGGAGCTGCTTCCCGTCGCGACGGCCGAGGCGCTCAGGGATCTGCTGCTCGGTGTCCTTGAAAGGGTGGCCCAAGACCCGGCCGCGCGTACGGACACGCTGCCGGACCTCGCCGGAGTCATCCCCGAGCGGGCCCTCGCCGTATCCACGACGGGCCCTGCCTTCCCGGCCGGTCCCCAGCCGCCGCGCACCGCTCGCAGCGCTGCGCTGGAGCGGAAGCTGAGCGAGCTGTTCGAGGACGTGCTCGGAGTGCCCGAGATCGGGCCGTACGACGACTTCTTCGAGCTGGGTGGGCATTCCCTGACGGTCGCCCGCCTGGTACGCCGCATCCGAGCTGAACTCGGCAGGTCGGTGGACCTCAGGATCCTCTACGAGGCACCCACGGTGGCCGAGCTGGCTGGACGGCTGGTCACCGGGAACGACTCCTGCGACCTGGACGTGCTGCTGCCGCTGCGCACGGAAGGCGGTCGCGCACCGCTCTTCTGCCTGCCGCCGGGCATCGGCATCAGCTGGTCGTACATGGGACTGACCCAGCACATCGGCGCGGACCGACCCCTGTACGCCCTGCAGTCGCGTGGCATCGGGCAGCCTGGTGCCCAGCCGGCCGACATGAGCGCCGTTGTAGCCGACTGTGTGGCACAGCTGCGGACTGTACGGCCCTCAGGCCCCTACCACCTGCTTGGCTGGTCGTTCGGCGGGGTGCTGGCACACGGGGTCGCCGAGGAACTCCAGCGCCAGGGCGAGCAGGTCGGGGTGCTGGCCATGCTCGACTCGTATCCGGCCGGGGCAGTGCCCCCGCTGTCCGAGCAGGCGGCGGAGGAAGGGGTGCTGCGCGAACTGGCGGCCAGGTTGGGTCATGACCTGGACGCCCTCGGCATGGCCGCACCGCGACGCGGGCCCGTGCTCGACCTGCTCGGGAAGGCGGACTTCCCGGACCGCCGGACGTTGGAGGCGGTGGTCGACACGGGCATCAACAACCACCGTCTCCTGCGGGAGTTCACCCCGGGGGTGTTCCGCGGAGACCTGCTCTTCTTCACCGCCGCACGGGACCTGGCCGAAGGCCGGTCGGCACGGCGCTCCTGGCAGGGACACATCACGGGCCGTGTCGTCGAGCACCTCGTCGACAGCGGGCACATGGACATGACCACGCCACAGGCGCTGACCGTGATCGGCAAGCACCTCGACTCGGCACTCGCGGCAGCGGAGGCCGGCGACCCGCCCGCCGACGTCCATCGACAGAGGAACGGATGATGACAAAGAGCTCCGCCCCCTTCAGGGAGATCACCGAGGCGACCCTCCTCCCGAAGGTCGTCCGACTGGGTCCGAACCTCTACGGGGCAGTGTTCTCCCTGATGAAGCTCGTGCCCGCCCGGTATATCCTGCGCCGCGCGCTGGAGCGCGGTGAGCTCGAACCGGGCACGGTCATCGTCGAGACGACCTCCGGCACCTTCGGGCTCGCCCTCGCGATGGAAGCCGCACTGCTGGAACGCGAACTCATCCTGGTCAGCGATCCCATCATCGACGCACGGCTGCACCGCAGACTGTCGGACCTGGGCACCACCGTGGTCATCGTGGAGCACCCTGCGGCGGAGGGCGGCTACCAGGCGTCGAGGCTCGCCCGACTCGCCGAGCTGCGCGCCGGGCTGCCGCGGACCTTCTGCCCCGAGCAGTACTCCAACCCGGACAACCCCGCCTCGTACCGCATCGTGGCGGAGCTGCTGCGCGACACCCTCGGGCAGGTCGACTGCGTCGTCGGGCCCGTGGGCTCGGGCGGCTCCCTGTGCGGCACGGTCCGCGCCCTGCGCGCTCAGACCCCGCACACCCGGGCCATCGGCGTCGACACCCACCGCAGCGTGCTCTTCGGCCAGCCGGACGGCCCCCGTCTGCTCCGCGGGCTCGGCAACAGCCTGCTGCCCGCCAACCTGGACCACACGGTCCTCGACGAGGTCCACTGGTGCTCCGCTGCGGAGGCCTTTGCCATGACGCGCTGGGCCCACCGCCATCACGCCCTTTTCCAGGGGCCGACGAGCGGCGCCGCGCTCTTGTCCGCGCGGTGGTGGGCGGAGGCGAACCCGGATGCCGTGTGCGTCGTGATGCTCCCCGACGAGGGATACCGATACCTGGACACGGTCTATGACGACGAGTGGATCGACGGACAGGGGATCGACGTCACGGCACCGCTGCCCGACAAGCCGGTCGAGGTGCTCCACCCGTCCTCCCCCGCGGGTGACGGGTGGAGCCGGTACCCCTGGCAACGGCGCGGCCTGGAGGCGGTCCTCGCGGAGGCGAGGGCGTGACCGCGACGACCGCACCGGGCAGGATCACGTCGGGCGTCGGCGCGCGCACCCGGCGCCTGGTGTACGGGACGCTCACCCCGGACGCGCTGCGCGACGAGCTGTCGCTGACGACGACCATCGACCTTGCGCACGTCGTGATGCTCGTGGAGCAGGGGCTCCTGGAACGCGAGCGGGCGACTGCGCTGCTCCGGCTCGTCACCGGGCTGCGCCGGCAGGACTTCGCACCGCTGTGGGGCCTGCCCGCGCCGCGCGGTGTCTATCTGATGTACGAGCAGTACCTCATGCGCAGCCTGGGCGAGGAGACCGGGGGGCGCCTGCACACCGGCCGTTCCCGCAACGACCTGAAGGCGACGGCCACGGCGATGAGGCTGTCCGACTGGACGATGGCGTTCCTGGCCGACGCCGTCCGTCTGGAAGCGGTCCTTCTGGCCAGGGCCCGGGCCCACAAGGCCGTGGTGATGCCCGTGCACACCCACTTCCAGGCGGCCATGCCCGTCACGTACGGCCATTACCTCGCCGGTGTGGCCCTCGCTCTCGGACGCGACATCACCGCGGTGCAGCAGGCTGCCGAGGGACTGTCGGTGTGCCCCATGGGAGCCGGGGCGGTCGCCGGTACGGATCTGCCGATCGATCCTGGCCGGGTGGCGGGGCTCCTCGGCTTCGACCGGGCCTGCGTCCACTCCATCGACGCGGTCGCGAGCCGGGACGTCCTGCTCCGGCTGCTCGGCGCGGTGGCCGGCCTCGGCGTCACGCTCAGCCGCCTGGCCACCGACCTCCAACTGTGGAGCAGCACGGAGTTCGGCTTCCTCACCTTCCCGGACCGGCTGGTCGGCGGGAGTTCGGCCATGCCGCAGAAGCGGAACGCCTTCCTTCTTGAGCATGTGAAGGCAAAGGCCGGAGTGGCCTTGGGTGCCTGGACCGCCGCGGCGAGCACCATGAAGTCGACGCCCTTCACCAACTCCATCGAGGTGGGCACGGAGGCAGTCGCTGCCTGCTGGCCCGGGCTCTCGGCTGTCGGGGACTCGGTTCTCCTCTGCCAGTCTCTGGTCGCCGGGGCCCGTCCCGTCGGCGAGCGGATGCTCAGCAGGGCGGAGGAGGGCTTCGTCACGGCGACGACCATCGCGAACCGCCTGGTCCGACACGGTGTGCCGTTCCGCGTCGCCCACCATCTGGTGGGCGACGCCGTCCGGCGTGCGGTGGACGAGGGCACGACTGACCTCTCCGGGATCCGGCTCCCCGCGGGGACCCCTCCGGAGGCCGCCGGCAACCCGCCACTGCCGCAGGCGACCTCGGAGCTCCGGTACGGAGGCGGCCCCGGCTCCGTCGAGCACGCGCTCAGCGAGGCACTGTCGGTCCTCGCCGCCCACGCCGCCTGGTGGAGGACCGTGCGGGAACGACGACGGGCAGCCGCCCGTACCTTGGACGAGGCAGTCGCCGACGTGATGGGAGACACGAGCGATGGAGCATGAGACGGCGGCGGGCCGCCCGTGGCTGGCCTTCGTGGAAAGCAATACGACCGGCACCGGACGCCTGTTCTGCGCGTCGGCCCGCGCCCGGGGTTACCGGCCGGTCGTCCTCACCCGTGACCCGGCCCGCTACCCGTACGTCGTCCTCGACCGTGTCGACACGCGAGTGGTCGACACCTCCGATCTCTCGGCCGTCCTGGACGCCTGCGCTCGGCTCGCCGAGGGAGCCGGACTCGCCGGAGTCACCTCCAGTTCGGAGTACTTCATCGCGACGGCGGCCGCAGCGGCCGCGAAGTTCGGCCTCTCGGCCCCTGATCCCCAGGCCGTCGAGCAGTGCCGGGACAAGACGCGGCAGCGCGTCGTGCTGGCCCACGCGGGCGTGAACGTGCCCCGTTTCGCCGAGGTGAACGACACGGCGTCCGCCGTCCGCACCGCCGAGGCATTCGGGCTGCCCGTCGTTGTCAAGCCGGTGTCCGGATCGGGATCGATCGGCGTACGGCTGTGCACGACGGCGGCCGAGGTCGAGCACTGGTGCGGCGGTCTCTTCGCGGCAGCGGGAACGAACGACCGGGGACGGATCCTCGTGGAGGAGTACGTCGACGGCGACGAGTACTCGGTGGAGACCTTCGATCTGAACGCGATCGCGGTGGTGCGCAAGCACCTCGGTCCCGCCCCGCACTTCGTGGAAGTGGGGCACGATTTCCCGGCGCCGCTGGCACCTGGCGACCACGACCGGTTGACGGGCACGGTCCTGAGGGCGCTGTCCGCGCTGGGGCTGGGCTGGGGCGCGGCCCACACGGAGCTGCGCATGTCCGCCCGGGGGCCCGTCGTGATCGAGGTCAACCCCCGGCTGGCCGGCGGCATGATCCCTCACATGATCCAGAGCGCGGCAGGACTCGACCTGGTGGACGCCGTGATCGCTCGTGCCTCGGGACACGGGGTCGCCGCCCGCCTCAGCAGCCGCGCGCACGGCGCCATCAGGTTCCTCGTGGGGCAGGAGTCCGGGGTCGTGGCGTCCGTCGGTGAACTGCCGGGCCCTGACGACGTCCCCGGTCTCGTCGCGGCCTCCTTCAACGTCTCCCCTGGGGACCGGGTCGAGGTGACGCACTCCTTCAAGGACCGGCTCGCCTACGTGATCACGACCGGGAACTCCGCCGACGAGGCCGAGCGAGCGGCTTCACGGGCGCTCGCGTGCATGAGTGTCGAATACCTTCGCTCCTCCGCGTGACGGCATCGGCCAGACTGGGCCCGACGGGAACAGACCAGGACCGCCGGCAGGGAAAAGGGGCTTCGACGCCATGACACGCACGACGACGACCGGCACGGCGCCGGGATACGGCGACGCGGGGCCCGCCGGCGGATCACGGACGGCCGCGGTAGCGGCTGTCATCGCGGTCGTCCTGACCGGCCTGCCGATCGTCGTCCCCTGGCTGCGCAGCCACCCCCTGCCGCTGGTCCTGTACGTCTCGGTGCTCGCCGCGGTCACCGCGGTCGCCTTACGCACTGGCTCCCCCCGGGCCGCGCGCGTGGTCCTCACGTCCGACCTCGTGCTCGGCATCACCCTCGTCACAGGGCTCGGGACGTGGCCGGCTCCTCTGGGCGTCGCCGCGCTCGTCGTTCTCGCCAGCGGCCTCCTCCCTCGATTTCGCCAGGAACGGGAATGGCTACGACCGGGCGTCTTCAACCGGGAGGTGTTCTGGCTCACCCTGGCCACGGTGGTGGTCAGCGGGGTGGCACTGACCGTCTGGGCGTGGCTGACGGATCCTTCGGGGGGACCGTATCTGACGTCACTCCAGCAGCAGCCTCTGCTGGTGGGGCTGCTCGGCATTCTGGCGTTCTCCCTGATCAACTCGTTCTGCGAGGAAGCCGTCTTCCGGGGCGTCTTCCAGACGGAGCTGACGCCGTTGATCGGCGCGCTGCCCGCGGTCGCGGTACAAGCGGTCTCGTTCGGCCTGCTGCACATCACCGGCTTCCCCTCGGGTGCCGCAGGCGCCCTGCTGGCAGGTGTCTACGGGCTTTTCCTGGGCCTCGTCCGGCAGCGCAGCGAGGGCATGGCAGCCCCGTACGTCGCACACGTATGCGCGGACATGACCATCGGGTTGCTGGTCTTGACCGTGCTGTGACGAGTGGCCTTCTATGCCCGCGAGCCGTTCTCGGTCAGTGTCGTGCCCAGATGAGGATGGCGGCGAGGTGGAGTGCTGCCCGGTAGGCGAGGGCGAGTTCGTCGCATCGTGTGGCCGGGCCGCGCCACTGCCTCAGGCGGTTGACGCAGCGTTCGACGGTGCTCAGGCCGTCGCGTGAGCGTCCGAGGGCGTGGTCGGCGGGCTCGTTGCGGCCTTCGGCCCCTTTTTGCGTGCTCCGGCGGAATGCTGGTGGGCGCGGACGACGGTGGAGTCGAACCCCAGCCGGCTGCTCCCGCGGGGCAATCGGGGGCCCTGGTCAGATCGTGACCGGGCCGTGAGCGGTGGCGAACTCGACCGAGACCAGGCCCGGTTCCTCATCCTCGACCCAGGTGACGTCGATCTGGTCGAGCGGGTGGTCGGCCGGTTCGCCGAGGAATTCGGCGATGGAGGCGGCGTCGCCGGCGATGGAGACCCCGTGGATGGCGGTGGAGGTGCGCGGGTCGGCGCTCGGGCGCTCCTCGACGGGGACCAACCACTGGAGGAAGTAGGGCAGTTGCGGGTCCTCCAGCAGCTCCAGCAGGCCGATCTGCTTCCACCTCAGGTCGAACCCGTCGGGGCGGACACGGTGGCCCTCGGCCGAGGTGCGGCCGAGGCGGGCCTCGACCGGGGCGATGTCGTCGACGGAGACCACCCAACCGAGCCAGCCGCCGCCCTCGGCGGCGCGGCGCGCGACCGCCTGGCCGAAGGGTGCGCGGTCGGCGGCGGGGTGGTCGAGTGTGGTGACGACCTCGACGTAGGTGCCGCCGCTCAGCGGGAGAATGAAATTGCGGGTGCCGAATCGCGGGTGCACGCCCCCGTCGACGAACCCGGCGCCGAGGGCCGATCCGATCCACTGGACGGTCGAGACGAAGCTGTCGCGGGCCACCGCATAGGACACGTGATCAAGTCGCACTGCGCCATCATCACCCGACAACCCGCACAAATCCCCACGCCACGCCCGCCGCCCCGGCCGCGTCCGCCGTGGATTCAGCCGTGGAGCGGATCGAGGTTTCACGGCACCCGCCTCGAGCTGCCCTTGCGGGCGCCGGCGCGGTAGTGCGGCCCGCCTTCCCGAACGGCTCCGGGAGCGTCTGCTGTGGCATGCCCGGGCGTGCGGGGACTCCGACAAGCAGGCCCGGTCCGAGAGGTGGTCCGCGCGTACGCGACCCCGTCCGGCCGCCGACGTGGAGGACGGGTCCCCGCGTCCCGTGCGTGCGCCGCCGTTCGGTCCCTGACGAAGTACGCAGGTCAGAGACCGTTTCGTGTTCCGAGCAGGTACTGAAGGGACCGGACTTCGCAATTCAGGTGTTGAGTCTGTGTCCGGTGGTTGCGTCCACGTGGTCCGGGATCTCGCCGTGGCGGTCTCCCACGGTCGGTGTCCCGGTGGGCTCGAACATGAGGATCGCGGCGCCGGACGGGGCGTACGGCTTGTGCTCCGTGCCGCGGGGGACGGTGAAGACCGCCCCCCGCGGGAGTCGGACGGTGCGCTCGCCGTCGGGCTCGCGCAAGGAGATGTGGAGTTCGCCGTCGATCACCAGGAAGAACTCGTCGGTGTTGTCGTGTGCGTGCCAGATGTGTTCGCCCTCGACCTTGGCGATGCGGACGTCGTAGTCGTTGACGCGCGTGACGATGCGGGGGCTCCACAGGGCGTCGAACGAGGCCAGAGCCTGGTGGAGGGAGATGGGCTGGTTGCTCATGGGCTCATCCTGAGCCGTTTCGCACGGTCGACGTGAGTGCTAGGAATTGCACATGGCGAAAGGATCCTCGCACGACGGGCGCGCGGCAGCCGCACCCCGGGTGGTCGTGATCGTGGACGAGAACTCGAACCCCTTCGAGCTCGGCTGTGCGACCGAGGTGTTCGGGCTGCGCAGACCGGAGATCGGCCGTGACCTCTACGACTTCAGGCTCTGCTCCCCCGAGCCCCGCACCCTGATGCGGGACGGGTTCTTCACGCTCACGGGCGTCGCGGGTCTGGAGGCGGCCGACACGGCGGACACCTTGATCGTTCCCAACCGTCCCGACGTCGAGGTGCCCCGCCGGCCCGCCGTACTCGATGCCATCCGACGGGCCCACGCGCGCGGTGCGCGCCTGATCGGCTTCTGCAGCGGCGCCTTCACCCTGGCCGAGGCCGGCGTCCTCGACGGGCGACGGGCCACCGCACACTGGCAGTGGGCGGATTCCTTCCGGGCCCGTTTCCCTTCCGTCCGTCTTGAACCGGACGTGCTGTTCGTGGACGACGGCGACATCCTCACCGCCGCGGGCAGCGCGGCCGCGCTCGATCTCGGGCTGCACGTGGTCCGCCGCGACTACGGCGCGGAGATCGCCAACGCGGTGAGCCGGCGACTGGTCTTCGCGGCCCACAGGGACGGCGGGCAGCGGCAGTTCGTGGAGCGTCCGGTGCCCGACCTGGTGGACGAGTCCCTGGCGCCCGTGCTGGCCTGGGCCCAGGAGCGGTTGGACGTGCCGCTCACGGTGTCGGACCTCGCGGCGCGGGCGGCGGTCAGCCCGGCGACGCTCCATCGCCGCTTTCGGGCACAACTGGGAACGACCCCGCTCGCGTGGCTCACGGGGGAACGGCTCGCCTTGGCATGCCGGCTGATCGAGCGGGGCGAGTCCCGCTTCGAGGTGGTCGCGCGGCGCAGCGGGCTCGGCACTGCCGCCAACCTGCGCATGCTGATGCGCCGCGAGACGGGCATCAACCCGTCGGCGTACAAGCGGCGGTTCGGCCCTGCGGGGACGGCCACGGGTCCGGTGCCTGCTGCATCGGGGCTCGCTCGTTCGCATGGCATGCGAGCGGGTCGCAGCGACTCCAGCGGCCCGGTTCGCCATGGTGGACCACGGACGCGGCCCAAGCCGGCACGTCGCACCGACGAATGAGCCGGCGTGTCCTGGTGTGCAGCTTCCCCGGGCATTGCTGCGGCGAGGGCGCGCACGTTCGATCACATGACTACGCGGTGAGGCCGGAAATGGACAAGAAAAAGCCGGAGGGTCCCCCCGATCCGGAATCACTCTCCGACGAAGAGATGATGAAACTGGTCAACGAGATCCTCGACAGCGTCCCACCCGAAGAAGCCGAGGCCTGCCTCCTCGCCATCGCCCAGGGGAGACCGGCCCCCCGGGACGTACCGGTCGACCTGACCCCCGCCCAAGCGAACGACCTCCTCCTCTTCCTCCACAGGGGCGGCGGCTGACCCCGCCCCACAGCGACGGTGCCTGCTGCTGCGCGGGCGCGCCAGGGCCGATCCACTCGGGGGCGCACGCACGGGGAACTCGGTGATGTCCATGCCCCGGCGCGTGCGCCTTGCCCCCGAGACGAGGGGGAAGGAACCTGTGCGTCCATGACCACGAGTGACACCGACGGCGACACTGAAGAGCCCCCCGCCCGTGCGCCGCAGGCGCCCGCGGACCGGCGCCCCTGGTTAACCGGCGCGACGGCGCTGGCCTTGGTCGTTGCCATGGTCGGCGCCGTACTGGCCGCGTTCGTGACCCCGCTGGGGGATCACCTGATGAAGGCCCTGCTCGATGAGCCGACCTGCCCCGGCGAGGCCTGCGAGGGGAAGAACCCCCAGAACCAGGGCTGCGGAGAGGACGCCCGGACGTTCAAACCCGGGATCAACAACCCTGCCCTCCTCCAGGTTCGGCGCAGCGAGGACTGCAAGGCCGCCTGGGCGAGGATCGAGCGGGGAAATCCTGGAGACCTGGTCACCGTGCAGGTCGCCGGCGGCGCGAAAAGGACCGCAGAGATCGAGTACGGGGACGACCAGTTCACCACCATGGTCGCCGTTCCGGACGGCGACTTCCGGATCACGGCCTGCGCGATCCCGAAAGCGGGTGGCCAGAGCACCTACGAGACCTACTGTGTGCACGCCACCGAGGCCAGTGCCTGGCGGTGACGTGCGCTGTCGGCGCGTTCCCGGCGGTGCCCGCCCGAGGCGCCGGGACGGGCCCGGATCAGACGTCGTGGGATACATGAGTCATGTGATGAGTACGCGTACTCAGGCCATGGCGAAGCTGCTGCTGCAGGCTGAGGGCATGCACCAGCGTGAATGGAAGCCCGCCGACCACCGGCTCGGCGTCGAACGTGCCGGTATCGCCATCCTGGCAGTGGCCGCAGCGGTCTTCGCCGCAGGAGCCATCGCCATGGTCTCCGTGATCGCGGGCTACGCCCTGGCCTGAGGCAGGCCCTCTTCCGGGCCGATCCCGTTCACGGGGTGTCGGGCTGCCGCAGCGTGCGGGCCTGCTGCCATTCCCCGACTGCCCGGACCATGGCCCGGCGCGTTCCGGCGGGGGTGGCTGCACCGAGGGCCCGGGCCCGATCCCACCCCTCGGTCGTCGCCGCGGCGGCGGACGGTGCCGGCAGCTGCTGTCACCGGGGTGCGGTAGCGTTTTCGATCATGAGCATGCCGCCACCTCAGCAGTCCCCCGGCCCCGGACCCTACGGGCCGCCGCAGTCTCCGCACCCGTACGGCGGCCCGCACTACGCCCCGCAGTCCTTCCAGCCGCAGTACCCGGCGCAGCCGCAGCCGCATCCCGGCCAGGCGGCCTGGGGGCAGCCGCCGGTCGGCCCGCCGCAGCGCACGTCCCGGCCCTGGATGGTGTTCGGGATCATCGCGGCCTCGATAGCGGCGGCCAGCGTCATCAAGGTGGCGACCGACGTCTCGTCCAGAACGAGCGGAGTCGGATTCCCCAAGGCCGAGTACCGGCTCACGGTGCCGAAGACCCTCGTGGGCGGCACGTTCGAACTGGCCCAGGACCTGTCGCAGTCCCAGGGCGAGGAAGGGCTCAAGGGCACGTACAGCTCGAAGGTCCGCAACCCCCGGCCGGCCGTGGGCCAGTACACCTCCGGCGACCCGGCCCGTTCGAGCGTCCTCGTCCTCTCGGGGATGTACGGCCAGTTCAAAGACCCCGCAGAAGCCCGCAGGAAGACGCTCGCCGGCGCCGCGGACGCCGAGGGCGCGACCCTGGCGGTCCCCGCCCGGGACGTCACCCCCACCGGCTCCGGCATCACGCTGAGCTGCCAGGTGCTGACGTACCAGGACGGCGGCGCCACCTCCACCCTGCCGATGTGCGCCTGGGGGGACGAGAACACGAGCGCCGGGGTCGCCCTCGCCACGCCCGAGACCGCACGACAGGCCCCCGGATCGGTCGATCTCGACAAGCTCGCCGAGATCACCCTCAAGGTCCGGGCGGAGGCCAGGCAGCCGATCGGCTGACCGGACAGGCGGGAACGGGCTGAATTGTCCGGCCGAATCGGCCAATGCCCTGCCGAACCAGGGGAAACAATTGTGCGATCGTCAGTGGCTCGTGATACTCACTAGCCTCGCGGGGGCGCTCAACCAACGTCCCTGGTCATAGACATGCAGCAGGGTCGAGGGGTGGGTATGGCGTTGCTCCGGGGGGCGGGGCTCTCGCTGAAGCGGCTGATCGGCAGATCCGGCGCGCAGTTGGAGAAGGACTATGGCGATCCGGCGGTGACGCGGATCCGTGAGGCCGCGGAGGCGGCGGACTGGGCCGGCGTACGGGACGTGCTCGCGGCGCGCCCCGAGAGCGAGGACCGCAGCTGGCTGCTGTGGACGGTCGGCGACGTCGCCGGGGTGGAGGAGTGGATCCACCGCGCCGTCGCGGCGGAGCCCGACTCGGCGCTGCCGGTGCTGGTCGCCGGAGCCCGCTACGTGAGCTGGGGCTGGGAAGCCCGGACCGGGGCGTGGGCGAAGGACGTCTCGCGCGAACAGTTCGAAGTGTTCCACGCGCGACTGCACCGGGCAGAGGAGTTCCTGTACGCGGCGGCGGAACGGGAGCCGGCGTGGGCCTCGCCCTGGCACTTCCTGCAGGTCACCGGTCGCGGTCTCCAGGTGGGTCCGGTGGTGGCGCGGCGGCGGTTCGAGGCGACGGTGCGGCGGGACCCGTTCCATCTGCGCGCCCACCAGCAGCAGTTGCAGCAGGTCTGCAAGAAGTGGGGCGGTTCGCACGAGGAGATGCACGCCTTCGCCCGTGAGTCCGTGCTCAAGGCGCCCGAGGGAAGCCTGCTCGGCCAGCTCGTCGCGGTCGCGCACATCGAGCACTGGCTCTCCCTCGACAGTGGACCCGACGAGCAGTACATGAGGCGCTCCGACGTCGTCGCCTCGTTGCGGGAGGCCGCCGAACGGTCCGTCCTGCATCCGGACTTCGAGCGCGGAGCGGGCCGGGTCCAGGTGTGCAACACCTTCGCCATGGCGTTCTCGCTGGCCGGGGAGGCCATCATGGCCCGCCGCTGTTTCGAGGCGACGGAGGGAACCGTGTCCGAGTTCCCCTGGTACTACGTCAACGGCGAGAACCCGGTCGCGGCGTACCGGCACCACCGCTCGACCGTGGGCGCCTGACCGGGCCGACGCCCCCGTCCGCACGCACCGCACCCGCAGCACCGGCACACGCCGGCACGCACCGGCACACTCCGGCGCAACGCCGCCACCAGCACCGCACCGGCGCCGGCCGACGCCGGCCGCCGGGTCCGCGGCCCCCGTCCGGCCCGGCCGCCACGGGCCGGGCGTCCTGCCGGACCCGGCCCCTCTCCCGAACCCACCTGTCCTGCCGTCACGCCACGCAGCACGCAGACCGTGCCGCACCGCGCGGCGCGCCGAGCGAAAGATCCCGCCTAGGTGTCGCATTCCGAGTCCGCCCACACCTTCCAGGTCGACCTGCGCGGCCTGGTGGACCTGCTGTCCCACCACCTCTACTCCAGCCCCCGCGTCTACCTGCGCGAACTCCTGCAGAACGCGGTGGACGCCATCACCGCCCGGCGGGCGGCCGACCCCGGCGCCCCCGCGACCATCACGGTGCGCACCGGGGACACCCTGACCGTCACCGACAGCGGCATCGGCCTGACCGAGGCCGACGTCCACCGCTTCCTCGCGACCATCGGCCGCAGCTCCAAGCGGACCGCCGACGGCGGCCTGGACGGCGCCGGGCTCGCCGCGGCACGGGGCGACTTCATCGGCCAGTTCGGCATCGGCCTGCTCGCCTGCTTCGTCGTCGCCGACGAGATCACCGTGGTCAGCCGGCACGCCGCCGACCCCGACGCGCCCGCCGTCGAGTGGCGCGGCCACTCCGACGGCCGCTACACCATCCGCACGCTGCCGGCCGGCGCCGTGCCGCAGCCCGGCACCACCGTGCGGCTCACCCCGCGGGTGGACAACGCCGAGTGGACCTCCCCCGGCCGGGTCGTCGAGCTCGCCCGGCACTACGGCCGCCTGCTTCCCCACGAGGTCCAGGTCGTCGGCCCGGACGGCGAGAGCACCCGGATCGACGAGACGCCGCCCTGGGAGCAGGCGCACCGCTCACCGCTGGCCCGCCGCGAAGCGCTGACCGCCTACTGCCGGGCCGTCTTCGACTTCGCCCCCCTCGACACGATCGAGCTCGACCTGCCGGCCGCCGGGCTGCGCGGCGTCGCGTACGTCCTGCCCAACGCCCTCAGCCCGACGCAGCGCGCGGGCCACCGCGTGCACCTGAAGGGCATGCTCCTCAGCGACCAGGCGCCGGAGCTCCTGCCGGACTGGGCGTTCTTCGTGCGCTGCGTGGTGGACACCACCAGCCTGCGCCCGACCGCCTCCCGTGAGGCGCTGTACGAGGACGGCACGCTCTCCGCGGTCCGCGACGCCCTGGGCGCCAGGATCCGGGACTGGCTCACGGGTCTGGCGGCGAGCGACCCGGCGCTGCTGCACCGGTTCATCGACGTCCACCACCTCGCGGTCAAGGCGCTGGCCCGCTACGACGACGAGCTGCTGCGCATCGTGCTGCCGTGGCTGCCGTTCGAGACGACGGACGGCAACGTCACGCTGGAGGAGTTCGCCAGGACCCACGCCACCGTCCTCGTCACGCGCAGTGTGGAGGAGTTCCGCCAGGTCGCGCCCATCGCCTCCGCGGCCGGCCTCGGCGTCGTCAACGGCGGCTACACCTACGACCGCGACCTGGTACAGCGGCTGCCCGAGATCCGGCCGGGCACCGCCGTCACCGATCTCGACCCGTCGACCGTCACCGCGCACCTCGACGCGGTGGACCCGTCCGCCGAAATCCGGGCGGCGGCGTTCCTGGCCGTCGCGCGGGAGACCGTCGCCGCCCACGACTGCGACGTCGTGCTGCGCGACTTCCAGCCGGTGACCGCCCCGGTGCTGCTCCTGGACAACCGCGAGGCCCGCCACGAGCGGACCCGCTCCACCCTGGCCGCCGACAGCAGCGACGGCCTGTGGGCCGACATCCTGGGCTCCCTGCGCAGCGAGACCCCGCGCGCCCAGCTCGTCCTCAACCATCTCAACCCGCTGGTCCGCCAGGCCGTCACGATCACCGAGCGCGGGCTCGCCGTCGCCGCCGCGGAGTCCCTGTACGGCCAGGCCCTGCTGCTCAGCCGCCGCCCGCTCAGGGCGAGCGAGAGCGCCCTGCTCAACCGGGCCTTCATCGGCCTGCTCACCCATGCCATGCACCCCGGCGGCACGACGGCCGCACCCGACTCCGAGCCTCGGAAGGAGCAGTAGATGCTGGACACCCCGGAGGCCGTGTTCGAGGCGCTGCGCGAGAACAACGAGCGGCCGCACGGCCTGCAGCGCACCATCACCGCCGAGGAGCTCGTCGAGGCCGCCGAACCCTTCGACAAGCCGGACATCCTGGTCACGGCCCTCATGGAGCTGATGGCGGCGTACGAGTACACCGGCGAGCACCGCAAGTCGCCGGTGGCCTTCGCCCGGCTGCTGAAGCTGGGGGAGGACTCCCCCGGCGCGTTCAGCGAGTGGGAGGCGCACCAGCTCCTGTGGCGCTTCAAGTGGGTGGCGACGTCCCTGCTCCAGGTGCCCGAGGTGCCCCTGGCCACGATCGAGGCCTGGATCGGGCGGATGCGGGAGCGGTACGAGGCGGAGGGACAGGGCGTGCAGCCGGTGGCCGCGATGCGCCACCACGTCGCCGCCCACACGGGCGCCGGCCTCGTCGCCGCCTACGACCTGTGGGCGACACGGCCGCGTACGAGCCTGAGCGACTGCGAGGCGTGCGAGACCCGCCACCACGCGCTGCACCGTGCCCGCGCGGGCGAGGATGCGGCGGCACTGGACACGTGGCGGCCGGTCCTCGACGGGTCCTCCTCCTGCTCGGACGAACCGCAGATGAGCCAGGCGCAGGCGCTGCTGCCGCTGGTGCGGCTCGGCCGCACCGACGAGGCCCGTTCGCACCACCTGACCGGATACCGCCGCGTGCGCGGCATGGCGGGCATGCAGGAGGAGGTCGGGCTGCACCTGGAGTTCTGCGCGCTCACCCGCAACGAGGGGCGCGGCCTGGAGATCCTGGCCGAGAACCGGCCGCTGTTCGAGGCGACCGGTGCCCCGCTCGCCCGGCTGGGGTTCCTGACGGGCGTCGAGGTGCTGCTCGCCCGGCTCGTCGCGGACGGGTACTCCGCCACGCCCGTCGCCGGACCGCCCGGACGGAACTGGACGGCGGGCGAGCTGCTGGACACCGTGCGGGGCGAGGCGGACGGGCTCGCCGCCGCCTTCGACGCGCGCAACGGCACGACGGCCGTCGGCGACCGGCGCCGCAGCAGGCTGGAGCACCCTCCCCTGCTCGACGAGCCCCTCCCGCTGGGCCTGCGCACGGCCGTCACCCGCCCGGCCGGCCCGGCGGCGACGGGCGTCGAAACCATCGCCGGGGCCGCCGGCGCCCGGACTGCTGCTGCCGGCGCCGCCGCCCCGGCGGGCCGTGACGTCCCCGACGACTTCCCCACCCTGGTACGGAACGCACGTGACCTGGCAGCGCAGAGCCATCCCGGCGCCGTCCGGCTGTGGGCGCGGATCACCGAACTGGCCGGCGCGGAGGACTACGTACACGACGACGGGCTCGGCCCCGAGGACCGCCTGCGCGCCGAGATCGTCAAGGAACGCGCCATCGCCCTCTTCATGGAGGACCGCCACCCCGAGGCGGTCGCCCTCATGGCCGAATCCGCCGTACCGTTCCGGCGGGCCGGCATGGCCTGGGACGCGCTCACGGCCCGGGCGCGCTCCTTGGCCTGGGCCGCCGTGCGCCGTTCCGACAACGGTGACGCGGACGCGACCGGCCCCGAAGGGACCCCGCAGGACGGCGCCGGGCTCCCGGGCCGCACCGGGATCCGCGCCGGCCTCGACGCGGTCCTGCGGGAAGCCGAGGAGCTGATCGCCGCGGGCACGGGAGTCGGCACCGCGTACGAGGAACCGGGGACCGCCGGACCCGCCCTGGGCACCGGGCCGGACAGCTTGGCCGCCCAGAGGTACCTGACGGTGCTCTACTGCCGGGCGTACGCCGCCTTCCACGAGGCCATGGCCCAGCTGCCGGAGGTCACCGCGCCCACGCTCGAAAGGTTCGAGGGGACGACCGGGGCCCTGCGCTCCGAGGCCACACGGCTGGGCGTCCGCCACCACGAGGCCAGCGCCCTGGAGTTCACGGCGAACCTCGCCCTCCGCCTCGGCGAGACGGACCGCGCCGAGCAGGAGCTGCGGGCGGCGCTGGAGGCGGTGGAGGCCTCCGACCGCCCCTGGGACGGCACCCGGCTGCGGGCCGTACTCGCCCAGACCCTGCTCGCGTGCGGTCGGTACGAGGAGGCGGTCGATCTGCTGCACCAGGCGATCGCCCTCGCCGTACGCCACGACGACACCACGTTCCCGCTGGCCCCCACCTACGGGCTGCTCGGCCACGCGGCCTCGCACACCGGAGACACGGCCGGCGCCGTACGCCACCTCTCCGAGGCCGCCGCCCGCCACGACCGGGAGGGCGCGCACAACGACGCCGCCGAGATGCGGCTCCAGCTCGCGGACGTGCTCGTGCGCGCCGGCCGGCAGGCGGACGCCGTCGCCGTCCTGGAGTCCGTGGTCGCGGACGGTGGTGCCGATGCCGTCGACGGGCGCCTGCTCGCCCAGGTCCGGTTGACCCTCGCCCGCGGGTTGCGGGAGCTGGAGGAACACCGTGCGGCGGCGGAGGAGTTCCTCCGGCTGGCCGACACGGTCGCGGGGTGGGAGGACGGCGGGTCGGTGCTGACGCTGGTGGCGTCGGAAGCTGCGGGCGCGCTGGCCATGGCGGACCGCTGGGAGGCCGCCCGCGCGGCGTACGCGCGCGCCGTCGCCTCGCACGCAGAGGCACCCAACCCTCCGGCGGTGATCCAGATGATGTGCGAGTTCGCCCGTCTCACCCGCCTCTCGCAGGGCGTGGAGGGGCTGGAGGCGGCACTCGCCCATCTCGCGGAGGCCGACGCGGTCAGTGCGGCGGTGCCGCAGGACGACGAGGGCTTCCCCCGCGCGTACCTGACCGGGAACGTCCACTACCGGCGCGCCGGCCTCCTGGCCGAGGCCGAGCGCTTCACCGAGGCCCTGGCCGAGGCGGAGGCGTCGGCCGCCGCGCACGAACGGGACGGCGAGGACGGTGAAGTGCCCCGCGCCGAGTCCGTCCGCCTGGCGTCGTTGATCGAGCACGACGGCCTGGGCCGCCACGACGCCGCGAAGGCCCGCCTCAGGGCGGCGGCCTTGCGCTGCAGGCAGCACGACCTCCCGGAGGTCGCGCAGATCCTCGAGAACCTGCTCGGGGAATTCGCCTCCCGCCCCACCCGCTGACTCCCGGCCGCCGGTTCCGGATCCGGCTCGGTGAAAGGCTCTGGTCCCGGACCCTCGTGCCGCTACTACGGGACCCGTAGCGCGGCCAGCCGCTGTTCGAACGGGACCACCTCGAAGCCGTCCGCCGGATCCACCGAGGTGATCGCCCCCGTCAGCGAACGGGGGGCGATCGCCGCGGCGGTGTCGACGTGCGGCGCGGCGTCCGGGGTGGCGGGGGCCATGAAGCGGGCCAGCTCCGCGCCGGCCCGGGCGATCCGCTGCGCCAGCCCCTCCTCGCCCCAGTCCTCCGAGGCCGCGTACACGGCGGTCGGCAGGGCGAGCGCGCGCAGGTAGGTGAACAACGGGCGCAGCGCGTGTTCGGTGACGAGGGAGTGCCGGGCGGTGCCGCCGGTCGCACCGAGGAGCACCGGTTTCCCGGTGAGGGCGTCCTTGTCGATGACGTCGAAGAACGACTTGAACAGGCCGCTGTACGACGCCGCGAACACCGGTGTCACGGCGATCAGGCCGTCCGCGGCCGCCACCGCGTCGAGCGCGGCGGCCAGCCGGGCGGGTGGGAACCCGGTGACGAAGTGCTGGGCGATCTCCGTCGCGAGGTCCCTCAGTTCGATCACTTCTGGCTCGGCGTCCACGTGCCGCAGCGTCGCGGCCGCGAGCCGGTCGGCGAGCAGCCGCGTGGAAGAGGGCGAACTCAGTCCCGCTGATACGACGATGAGCTTCATGCCTGCGTCGTCTCCTTCAGGGTCTCCCGGGCCGCCACCACGCGGGCCGAGTGGGTCGGCGCGTCCGGCACGCCGGCCGGGCGCAGGTTCGCGAACTCCTTGCGCAGCACCGGCACGACCTCCTCGCCGAGCAGGTCGAGCTGCTCCAGGACGGTCTTCAGGGGCAGGCCCGCGTGGTCCATCAGGAACAGCTGACGCTGGTAGTCGCCGGCGTAGTCCCGGAAGGACAGGGTCCGCTCGATGACCTGCTGCGGCGAGCCGACGGTCAGCGGTGTCTGGGAGGTGAATTCCTCCAGGGAGGGGCCGTGGCCGTACACCGGCGCGTTGTCGAAGTACGGGCGGAACTCGCGCACCGCGTCCTGCGAGTTCCTGCGCATGAAGACCTGGCCGCCGAGTCCGACGATGGCCTGCTCGGGGGTGCCGTGCCCGTAGTGGGCGTAGCGCTGCCGGTAGAGGTTCACCATCTGCCTGGTGTGGGAGGGGGGCCAGAAGATGTTGTTGTGGAAGAAGCCGTCGCCGTAGTACGCGGCCTGTTCGGCGATCTCCGGCGAGCGGATGGAGCCGTGCCAGACGAAGGGTGCGACGCCGTCCAGCGGGCGCGGGGTCGAGGTGAAGGACTGCAGCGGCGTGCGGAACTTGCCCTTCCAGGTGACGACGTCCTCGTCCCACAGGCGGCGCAACAGCGCGTAGTTCTCGATGGCGAGGTCGATGCCGTCGCGGATGTCCTTGCCGAACCAGGGGTAGACGGGACCGGTGTTGCCACGGCCCATCATCACGTCGACGCGGCCGTCCGCGACGTGCTGGAGCATCGCGAAGTCCTCGGCGATCTTCACCGGGTCGTTCGTGGTGATCAGCGTCGTCGACGTGGACAGGATCAGGTTCTCGGTGCGCGCGGCGACGTAGCCGAGCATCGTCGTCGGCGAGGAGGGGACGAACGGCGGGTTGTGGTGCTCGCCGGTCGCGAAGACGTCGAGGCCGACCTCCTCGGCCTTCTGCGCGATGGCGAGCATCGCCTTGATGCGCTCGTGCTCGCTGGGCGCGCGTCCGGTCGTCGGATCGGGGGTGACGTCACCGACGGTGAAGATCCCGAACTGCATGGCTCCCCTTCCAGGTTGTTTACGATTCAACTATACCCGGGAACGGGAGGTCCACCCGAGGTATTCCCGCCTGCCGGTCATGCCCTGAGACAGCGGCCCCCCGGCCGCCCTCTCACCTTCAGGACAGTGACCTACCAGCCCCTGGCCAGCAGAAACACACCCTCGTCAGCCGTCTGTCACCTCCAGGCACCGAAACCGGCCCGGATCCGGCGCGCGGTGGACGGGGTGTCGCGGGACGCGGCCCGTCGAGCGCGCGCTCGGCTTCCGTTCATGTCGGCCACGGACAGGTCGATCTTCTTTCCCGTCTTGCCGCAGGGCCTCGCTGCCGGCCACCAGCGGCATCGCCTGTAGGACGGTGCGCTCCACCATGACGAAGGGGAGGTTCTCGTAGGTGACGACGAGGGCGTCGGGCGGGGTCCGGAACTCGATCCGCGGGGCCAGGCCCTTCACCGCCTGGACGGCCGGAAACAGGTGGTCCTCGATCAGGGTGGCGACGGCCCGGCTCTTTCTCCCACCCCTCACGCACCATTGGCCGAGCCACCGCTTGCGGAACCCCAGCACGGGGACGATGACGTCCCCCGGATCGATGGGTACGGGGCGAACAGCGCGGCCGGCGGCTCCTGGCCCGCGGGCTTCAGCTCGCCCCGGCTGCCCTCGTCGATGCCGCCGGCGGCGTCGAAATACACGGCGTGGGCCACAGATCGACTCCTCCCCCGCCCGGCACGCACGCCGCTGTGGCTGGTGCGTGCCGGCTGCCGAACACGCCGCGGTTCTAGCGGCGGGGCAGGAGTCCCCGGATGGGAATCGCCTCCACTACGACGCTACTTGAGCCGGTACAAGCAGCCCTTGGGGTTCTTTCCGCCGTCGTTGTCCGCGACCTGCTTGCCGTTGACCTTGATGACGCACGGGGCCTGCTGCAGCATGCCGTCGGCGCCCTGGACCGAGCCGGGGACGACCGTCAGGAGCCGGCCCGCCTTCTGTTCCGCGCCGATGAGCTTGACGGTCTCCGTCTTCGTCCACGGCAGGGTCTGCTGTTCGAAGCCGCTCGTTTCGGCGTTGTACATGATCTGGGTCTTGCCCTGGCCGGAGACTTCCAGGGTCACCTCGCGGGTCGCGCTGTCGGCGCCCGTCTTGGCGTCCGGCGCCTTGGCCTCCGGCGAAGCGCCCTGGGACGCCGCCCCCTTGGCGCCGGCGCCGTCCGCCTTCGCGCCGCCGTCTTGCCCGCTGTCGCTTCCGCAGCCGGTCAGCAGCACCGCCGCAGCGAGCAGTGCCAGCCCCGTAACCGTCTTGCGCATGTTCCCCGTACTCCGTTTCTCGGCATTTCCGTTCATGCGTTCCCCCTTGGGGAAGGAGAACCACGACCAAGATCCAATCACACTCTGTGTCGGCCGCTCGCCACCGGGGGGGCACTGAACGGGGTCAAGCGGGCATCTTGGCTCGCGGAGGGCGGGGGTCGCCTACTGTCCGTAACGGTGAGTGACGGAAGATCCACAATGCGGCGCTCGGTTCACCGGCGGACCGATCCGCCCTCCGGCCGACCCGCTCGGATCACACCGCGAGCTCGACGGTGGAGCTGCCCGTGGGGCTCTTCACGACGGGCCGCTGCCGCTCGGCGCACTGCTCGGGCGTGTCGATCCCGAGGCAGGGGACGGACCCCTGGGGAACCTTGACGGTGCCGTCGCCCTTCGGCAGCGGCTTGCCGTCGACGCACAGCCCCGGGAGCTGCTTCGGGTCGTTGCAGGAGCTCTCCGGAACCACGCCGGACTCGGCGTCGCCCTGCGGCGGGGACTGCTCTTCACCCTCGCCGGAGTCCTTCTGCTGGGTGTCGTCCCCGTCGTTGCTCCGCTCTTCGCCGACGCTCCCGCCTTCGCCCTGGTCGTCCCCGCGGTCGCTGTCGTCGCGCTCGGCCGTGACGGCGGCCGGGTACGGCGTCGCCGGGGCGGCGATCGCACCCGTGGGCAGCAGCACGCCTCCTGCCGCCAGCGAAGCCGAGGCGGTGAACAGCACGAGACGCAGAGTGCGGGAGGTGCGGGAGGTGCGGGACATGGGAAATCTCCTGGTGGGGGGAAGTGGGAGGGGGCCACCGGTGCTGCGTGGACCCATGTCTCCAGTAGGCCCCGCCGGACGCGTCACGTCATGCCCCTGCATTTCGGGACTTGACGGAACCCGGTGCACCTGCTCCTCGCGAGCGGTACTCCACCACCGGGCGTGACGTATCGTTGCGGGCCGTGACGTTGGGTTAAGAACGCGTCCTGGGACAGCTCGCCGCAGCGCCGGGTTGGGAGCGCTCTCAGGCGGTGGGGGCAGCGATTATCCTGGGTCGGCGTCCGAGCAGCGGCCCGGCGGTGGCCGTGGAGGGAGACGGGAGAGTGACTGGCTTGTCCGAGCAGACCGCGGGATCGTCGCGGCCCACCCTGGAAGCCGTCGCCGCGCGGGCCGGCGTGTCCCGGGCGACCGTCTCCCGGGTCGTCAACGGCGGCGCCGGCGTGCGCCAGTCCGTGGCGCACAAGGTGCGCGAGGCGGTGCAGGAGCTGGGCTACGTGCCGAACCACGCGGCCCGTTCACTGGTGACGCGGAGGCACGGTGCGGTGGCCGTGATCATCGCGGAGCCGGAGTTCCGGATCTTTTCCGACCCGTTCTTCGAGAAGCAGGTGCGCGGAATCAGCCGGGAGCTGACCGCTCAGGACACCCAGCTGGTGCTGCTCTGGGTGGAGGGCCTCGGCGACCACGAGCGGATCGCGCGCTACCTGGACGGGGGGCATGTGGACGGGGCGCTGGCCTTCTCCCTGCACAGCGACGACCGGCTGCCCGCACTGATCGCCCGGAGCAGGGTCCCCGTGGTGTTCGGGGGCCGCCCGGCGCTGGGGTCGGGGCCGTCGGTGCCGTTCGTCGACTGCGACAACCGCGGCGGCGCCCGGGAGGCCGTGCGGCACCTGGTGTCCCTGGGGCGCCGGCGGGTCGGGCACATCGCGGGCCCCCGGACGCAGACGTCCGCGCTGGACCGGATCGCCGGCTACCACGACGTGCTGGTCGACGCGGACCCGGAGCTGCTGTGCCAGGGCGACTTCACCCGGGAGAGCGGGGCCCGCGCGATGGCCGGGCTGCTGGACCGACGGCCGGACGTTGACGCCGTCTTCGCGGCCAACGACCTGATGGCGGCGGGCGCGTTGCGCACCCTGCGGGAGCGCGGGATCCGGGTGCCGCAGGACGTGGCGGTGGTCGGGTTCGACGACATGGACGCGGTGGTCCGGGATGCGGAACCGGCGCTCACCACGGTGCGGCAGGACATCGAGGGCATGGGCCGGCTCATGGTCAGGCTGCTGATGCGCGTGCTGGACGGGGCGGCCGACGCCGCATCGACGTCCGTGATCACGCCGACTCACCTGGTCCGGCGGGCGTCCGCGTGACCGCACGACCGCACGACGGCCTGGCGGACGGCGGCATGCCGGACGGCGGCGGGCGCACGGGGCCGTGCCCCGGGCCCGCCGCCGCTCCCCCTCCTCCTCCCCCTCCCCCGGGGGACGTCAGTCGTACGGGATGACCAGAACGGCGGTGTCCGTGCCCGTCCGGAGCCGGGAGTCGGCGTTGCCGATCGCGCTCCAGACCTCCAGCCGGATCGTTCCGCCGCGCAGGTCGCCGAGTGCGCCGGTGGCTGCCTTCAGGCCCCGTGCCTGCTGGTACTCCTCCCAGCCCGGGAGCGGGTCGGTGGCGAAGTAGTGGTAGGTCTCCGTCCGGTCGAAGGTGCCGTCGCCGGTGAGGTCGTAGCTGACCCGGGCCTGCTGGCCGAGGCCGACCGCCGTGCCCGCGTCCACCGGCAGGCGGAACGCGGTCGCGCCGCCTGCCCTGAGGGTCCCGTTCACGTTTCCGGCCTCGTAGACCAGCGGCCGGTACGGGGTGCCGTCGTGGTTGGCGCCGCCGGCCGAGGGGATGGTGTCGCTGCCTGCCGTGCCGCCGGAGGCAGTGGTGAGCACGCCGCCGGAGCGGAGGTGGTAGGTGTCGCCGCCGGAGGGGTCGGGGTCCGGGTCCGGGTCCGGGTCCGGGTCGGTGCCGGTCCCGCTTCCGGTGGCGGTGGAGCGGGGCGGCACGGTCAGGGTCCTGCCGTCGGAGAAGGTGACGGTGCGGGCCGTGGCAGCGTGGTTGTGGGCCGCGTAGGTGCGGGTGCCGTTCCTGCTGAAGACCGCGGAGGTGGGCAGGTCGCCGGTCACCGACGGGTCGGGGGCGCCCAGTGCGTCCAGTGTCGTGATCCAGTGGTAGGTGTGCGCCGTGGACTCGCCCGCCTCGGGGGTGTAGGCGGCGTGGCCCGCGTCCCACTTCGTCTTCGCGGCCGCCGGGTCGGCCAGTGACTGGAACTCCCAGAGGATGTCGCGCCATTCGGCGGCGGGACCGCCGTTCTCGCGCTCCATCTCGGCGGTGTTGCGCCGTATCGCCTCCTTGTGCCCGCCCAGGTGGAGCGACCCGCCGCCCGTCACGGGGAGCACGTTGATGCCGTGGATCTCCTCGGGGTTGGCGGTCCACCAGGTCGCGTAGGCGGCGCCGCTGCCCCAGACCATGCCGACGGTGTCGTGCCCGAAGGAGGCGGGGAAGACCTGCTGGTCGGCGTCGAACCAGTACTGGGCGATCGCCTCGCCCTCGGTGGCGAGCAGGTAGGAGCCGAGGTCGCGCAGGCCGGTGTCACCGGTGGCGGAGCCCCAGAGCACGAGGGCGGCGCTGAGGTTGGTCGATTCGGAGGACGACTCCTGGTTGTTGCCGGCGGCGAAGCCCTGGTGTCCGGAGGCCCAGCTGTGGCCGGCGTAGACGTCGAAGCCCCGCAGGAACGGGAAGGCGCTGTCGGTGCGGGAGGGGTTGGCGGTGTCGCGGACCAGGGCCTTGACCATGCCGCCCCAGGCGGAATCGGCGGCCCAGCCGGGGTCGTACTGGGCGGTGATCGCGGCCGCGTACACGTAGTAGCCGTAGTGGAAGTGGTGGTCGTTGAGCTCGGTGTCGCTGCCGTAGGAGGCCGGGTAGCCGGTGAGGCTCTTCCAGGTGCGGTCGTAGGCGAAGCCGTTCGCACCGCCCGCGGTGAACCAGTCCTGGAGACGCCCCTTGATCAGGGCGAGGAGCCGGTCGCGGGTGGTGGTCTCGCCGATCTGGTCGGCGAGCGGCACGAGCTGGGCGAGCCGGCCGAGCGCCTTGCCGGTCCAGTAGGTGTCCACGGCTCCGGAGAACGGGTCGGCGGCGTACGCGACCTCGTTCAGGTGGGCGCGCAGTCGGGCGGCGTCGACGTCCGTCGTGCGGGGCAGGCCGGGCAGGACCGGGGCCGTCTTCTGGGTGGTGGTGAAGGCTCTGCCCTCGCGGACCTTCATGGTGCCGCGCGGCGAGACGTACGTGTAGGGGGTGAGGGGGTCCGCGGTGTGGAGCCACTGGTGTCGGTAGAGGGCCTGGAGGGTGCCGCGTTCGGTGCCCTCCCTGGCTTCCGTGGTGAGGGTGTAGGTGGCGCGGACGGTGCCGCCGGCGACGCTCCAGTCGACCCGGGATCCGGTGACGAAGCTGAAGGCGTACTTCCGGTAGGTCGCGAGCGCGTCGGCGGAGGGCAGGACGGCGACGGAGAAGTAGTTCCTACCGCCGAGGGCGGCGCTGATCGTACTGCCGGAGACGGTCCAGTCGCTCCCGGTCGGCGCGAAGAGGGCGTAGTGGTGGCCGGCGACGGTGATGCCGAGGACGTTGCCCTGGTCGGCGAAGACGGTGGGGGCGCTCGCGGTGGTGACCAGGGCGTTGCCTCCGGAGCCCTGGGCGTACACGAACGGGCTGCCGTGGCCGATGGTGGTGCGCAGGGTGCGGGCGCCGTCGGACCAGTAGGGGGTGACGGTCCAGTCGGACCAGGAGTCGGCCTTGGCGTCGGGCGAGTTCAGTCCGGCGAGGCCGACGGTGAGGTCGCGCTTGTGGGCGAACTCGTACTGGCGGCCGTCCCCGACGACGGCGGGGCCGGTGGGGTAGCCGATCTCCAGCCCGCCGGCGACCGCCTGGTAGGTGAGGGGGTGGCCGTACATGGGGGTGGAGTACGGGTTGTCGCCGTAGCGCTGGAAGGCGAGCGAGGACCACCAGTCGTTGGTGGGGACGGGTTTGCCCTCGGCCGCGGAGGTGACCTTGGGAGTGACGGGCGTACCGGTGTGGGTGGTGGGGCCGGAGGTTCCGGCGGGGCGGGAGTCGGAGTAGCTTCCGGCGCCCACGGGGACGGTGGCGGCTGCCGCAGGGCTCGCGGCCGGTCCGAGTCCGACGGCCACCAGGGCGGCGGCCAGGACGAGCGGGGCGGCTCGGACGAGCGGGGCGGCTCGGCGCGCGTGGGGGACGGGCACGGGGAACACCTCATGTCAGCTCGGTGGTCATGTCCGGGACTCGTATCCGAGAGCGCTCTCAGCTGGCCGGAAACGTAAGACTCCCGAAACACGGGTGTCAAGGGACCGCGCAACAACGGAAGTTGGAGCCGATTCCGGTCCAATGCGCCTTCGACTCTTGACGGATCACACGCGCCGCGGGCACGCTCCCCTCGCTGACTGAGAGCGCTCTCAAGGATGCGTTCCCATTCGACCCCGGAGCCGAGGGAGGCTTCCCATGCCCACTGCCAGAGCCGCCAGGAGAGCCGCCGTCCGCCTGGGGGCGGTCGCTCTTGCCGGGATCCTGCTCACCGCCTGCGGCGGCTCGTCGGAGGGCGCCTCCGACCGCGCGGACGGCAGGGTCACGATCACCGTGGACCTGTTCGGTTCCTTCGGCTACGCGGAGGCCGGGCTCTACGCCGAGTACGAGGCGCTGCACCCCGGCGTGACCGTCAAGCAGACCGACACCGAGGACGAGGCCGACTACTGGAAGTCGCTGCAGACCCGGCTGGCCGGCGGTGGCGGTCTCGCCGACGTCCAGGCCGTCGAGGTGGGCCGGATCGCCTCCGTCGCCCAGCAGCAGGGCGACAGGTTCGAGGACCTGCGCACGTACGGCGCGGGTGCGCTCAAGGGCGGGTTCGCCGAGGCCACGTGGGCTGCGGCCACCGGAAAGAACGGCGAGGTCCTCGGCCTGGGCACCGACGTGGGCCCCGAGGCGATGTGCTACCGCACCGACCTCTTCGCCCGGGCGGGCCTGCCCACCGACCGCGAGGAACTCTCGCAGAGGTGGTCGACGTGGGAGGGGTACCTCGAACTGGGCCGGCAGTACCGGGCGAAGGCCCCCGACAGGAGCGCGTGGCTCGACAGCGTCGGCAGCCTCTACTCGGTCATGATCGGCCAGCAGAAGGAGCGCTACTACGACGCCTCCGGCACGCTCGTCTGGGACACCAACCCGGCCCTGAAGGCCGCCTGGGAGGCATCGGTCACGGCGGCGCAGAGCGGGCTGAGCGCCAAACTGGACCAGTGGTCGCCGCAGTGGAACCAGGCGTTCGCCGCCGGCTCCTTCGCCACGCTCCCCTGCCCCGCCTGGATGCTCGGCTACATCAAGGGCCAGGCGGGTGACGCGGGCCGGGGCAAGTGGGACGTCGCGGAGCTGCCCGCGGGTGCGGGCAACTGGGGCGGCTCGTACCTCGCCGTTCCGCGGGCCGCCAAGCACAAGAAGGAGGCGTACGAGCTGATCGCCTGGCTCACCGCGCCCGAGCAGCAGGCCAAGGTCTTCCGCAAGCAGGGCAACTTCCCGTCCGCGACCGGCGCCATCGCGCAGATCTCCGACGCCACCGACCCCTACTTCTCGAACGCCCCGATCGGGCGGATCTTCGGCGATGCCGCGAAGGCCGCTCCCGTCCAGGTCCTCGGGGTCCACGACCAGAACATCGCCCAGCAGATCACCAACGCCCTGGGCGAGGTCGAGCGCAAGGGCACGGCGCCCGACCAGGCCTGGGCGAACGCCAGGAAGGGCGTGGCGAACACCATCGGCTGACCGGCCCCTGACCGGCCCCGCACCGGCCCCTGACCGGCCCCGCACCGGCCCGTGACCGGCCCCGCACCGGCCCCTCCCACCCACCGACCCAGGCACCGCCCCAGGCACCGACTCTTCCCGAAGGGCCGCATCGTGACCCTGGCAGCACCCCCACGGCCGGCGCCGGCCCGGCCGTCCACCGTCCGGCGCGCGTGGCACACGGTCTCCCCGTACGCCTACATCGCCCCCTTCTTCATTCTGTTCGCCGCCTTCGGGCTCTTCCCCCTGCTCTACACGGCGTACGTGTCGCTGTACCGGGTGGAACTCCAGGCGCCCGGCGACATGCAGTGGCGCGGGCTCGGCAACTACACCGCGCTCCTCGGTGACGAGTTCTTCTGGACCTCGTTGCGCAACACCTTCACCATCGGGGTGCTCTCCACCGTCCCCCAGCTGGTGATGGCGCTCGGCCTCGCGCACCTGCTGAACCACAGGCTGCGCGGGCGCACGTTCTTCCGGACGGTGATGCTGCTTCCGTACGCGACCTCGGTCGCTGCCGCCACGCTCGTCTTCGCCCAGCTCTACGGCCGAGACTTCGGCCTGGTGAACCAGGTGCTCGGGCTCGCCGGCATCGGCCCGGTCGACTGGCAGACCGGTACGGTCGCCTCCCAGGTGGCCGTCTCCAGCATCGTCGTCTGGCGGTGGACCGGGTACAACGCGCTGATCTACCTGGCCGGCATGCAGTCCATCCCGCACGAGCTCTACGAGGCCGCCGAGATGGACGGGGCATCGCGGTGGCGGCAGTTCTTCCACGTCACGCTGCCCGGGCTGCGGCCGACGATCGTCTTCACGGTCGTCGTGTCCACCATCGGCGCGACGCAGCTGTTCGGCGAGCCGCTCCTGTTCGAGGGATCCGTCTCCGGCGGCATCTCCCACCAGTACCAGACGCTCGGCCTCTACCTGTACGAACAGGGCTGGGGCTTCTTCCACCTGGGCCGGGCGGCCGCCGTCGCCTGGGTGATGTTCCTGCTGGTCCTGCTGGTCGTCGGGGTCCACGCCGTGATCGGGTACCGCCGCGCCCGCAGGGGGACCGGCCGATGACCGTCCTCGCCGATCACGTCACCGGTCCTCCGGACGGGCGCCCGGCCCCCGGGCGGCGCGCCCGGGGCGGCCGCCGCCGCTCCCGCGCCGGGCGCACGATGCGGGGCGGAGGACTCGCCCACGCGGTCCTGGTGCTCGCCGTGCTCGTCTCGGCGTTCCCGTTCTACTGGACGGTCGTCGCGGCCAGCCGTTCCAACGCCGATCTGGCCAGGGTGCCGCCGGCGCTGCTGCCCGGTCCGCACCTGATGCGGAACTTCGAGGCGGTGGTGGAGGAGGCCGACATCGGCCGGGCGCTGGTCAACTCCCTCATCGTGTCGGGGTCGATCACCCTCGGCACCGTCCTGTGCTCCACCCTCGCCGGGTTCGCCTTCGCCAAACTGCGCTTCCGGGGCCGCGGCGCACTGCTCGCGGTCACGGTCGGCACCATGATGATCCCTCCGCAGCTGGGCGTCATCCCGCTGTTCATGCTGATCGCCGAACTCCAGTGGGTGAACCAGCTCCAGGCCGTGGTCCTGCCGGGACTGGTCTCCGCGTTCGGCGTGTTCTTCATGCGGCAGTACCTCGCCCAGTCGCTGCCAGACGAACTGATCGAGGCGGCCCGCGTCGACGGCGCCTCCCCCGCCCGGATCTTCTGGTCGATCGTCGTCCCCGTCGCGCGGCCGGGCATGGCCGTGCTCGGCCTCCTGACCTTCATGGCCGCCTGGAACGACTTCTTCTGGCCCGTCGTCGCCCTGTCCTCCTCCGAGCCGACCGTCCAGGTCGCCCTGCGCCAGCTCGGCGGCGGCTACGTCAACGACCAGTCGGTCATCATGGCCGGCACCCTGCTCGGCACGCTGCCCGTGCTGCTGGTCTTCGGCCTGCTCGGCCGGCAGATCGTCGGCGGAATCATGCAGGGCGCGGTCAAGGGCTGAACACGCGGCCCCTCACCCCTCGCACGCACGAGCCTTCTCACCTCCGGGAGATCCATCCTCATGACCGCGCTCGACGCACGCCCCCGCACCGGGGCGACGCTCCGGTTCCCCGCACGCTTCCGCTGGGGCACCGCCACCGCCGCGTACCAGATCGAGGGAGCCGCCGGCGAGGACGGCCGCACCCCATCCATCTGGGACACCTTCAGCCGCACCCCGGGCAAGGTACGCAACGGTGACACCGGCGACATCGCCGCCGACCACTACCACCGCGTGAGCGAGGACGTCGCGCTCCTACGACGGCTCGGCGTGACCGACTACCGCTTCTCCATCGCCTGGCCCCGCGTCCAGCCGACCGGCCGGGGGCCCGCCGTCCAGAAGGGCCTGGACTTCTACCGGCGCCTGACCGACGAGCTGCGCCGGGCCGGCATCCGGCCCGTGGCCACCCTCTACCACTGGGACCTCCCCCAGGAACTGGAGGACGCCGGCGGCTGGCCGAACCGGGAGACGGCGTACCGCTTCGCCGAGTACGCCGGCATCGCGGCGGAGGCGCTCGGCAACCGCGTGGCGACCTGGACCACCCTCAACGAGCCCTGGTGCGCGGCCTTCCTCGGCTACGGCAGCGGGGTGCACGCCCCCGGCCGCACCAGCGCCGTCGGCTCGCTGCGCGCAGCCCACCACTTCAACCTGGCCCACGGCCTCGCCGTCCGGGCGCTGCGCGGCGCCGTGCCCGCCGCGGCCGAGGTGTCGCTCACCCTCAACCTCCACGCGCTGCGCGCCCACACCGACGCACCGCAGGACCTGGACGCGGTCCGCAGGGTCGACGCCGTCGGCAACCGGCTCTTCCTCGAACCGGTCTTCCACGGCCGCCTTCCGGAGGACCTCGTCCGTGACACGGCGTCCGTCACCGACTGGTCCTTCGTCCGGGACGGGGATCTGCGGACGGCGGCCGAGCCGATCGACTCACTGGGCGTCAACTACTACTCCCCCACCGCGGTCGCGGCGGCCCGCTCCTCGCCGGGCCCCTCGGCGGCGCCCTCTGCGTGGGCCGGCGCGGAACGGCACGTCCGCTTCCTCCCCGTCGCAGGGCCGCGCACGGCCATGGACTGGCCGGTCGACTCCGACGGGTTGCACGAGCTGCTGCTCCGGCTGCGGGACGACCTCCCGGGCGTACCGCTGGTGGTCACCGAGAACGGCGCGGCGTACGAGGACTACGCCGACCCCTCGGGGCAGGTGAAGGACCCCGAGCGGGTGGCCTATCTCCACGCCCACCTGTCAGCCGTGCACCGCGCCATCGAGGACGGCGCCGACGTCCGCGGCTACTTCCTGTGGTCCCTGCTGGACAACTTCGAATGGGCCTACGGCTACAGCAAGCGCTTCGGCATCGTCCACGTCGACTTCCCGACCCAGCGCCGGACGCTCAAGGACAGCGCCCACTGGTACGCGGACGTCATCGCCCGTGGTGGTGTCGGGGCGAGCGCATGACGCAAGAGGTGGGTCTACGGCGGCCGCAAACCGGAGGACAGGCCGGTGTTGGCGCGCTATCTCACCGGCCCCCCGATTCCGCCGGACCCGGACGAAGGACGTTCCTACAAGGACACGGTCAAGTCCTATCCGGAGACGGTGACCCGGAGCATCATTCAGGAATTCAGCCCGCCGACGGACATGATCGCGTCGATTCCGGGGAGCGGCACCGAGTTCCGGCGACGTACGTCCACCACTGCCACATCCTCGAACACGAGGACGACGACCTGATGCGCCCGTGGACGATCGTCGACGACGGCGACCACGGCGGCGGTGCCCCCGTCAGTGGCCCCGGCCACGGCCACGGCCACTGACGGGATCGGTCGACCGGCGTGTGCCGGTCCCCGCCCGGTGGGGTGCTGCGGGTCGGAGCGCCTACGAGGTGGTCAGGGCCTCCAGGGCGGGGACGGTCGCGGCCGGGGTCGGCAGGGCGGCGTTCTCCGCCCGGAGGCGGGCGGCGGCCTCGCGCAGGGCCGGGTCGGTGATGAGGCTGGTGAGGAGCGGGACGTCGACGTCGTCGGAGGCGGAGCGCAGCGCGGCCCCGGTCGCGGTGAGGGCGTCGGCGTTGACGAAGTGGTCGGCGCCCTGGGGGAGCAGCAGCTGGGGCAGGCCGGCCTGCAGGGCGGTGAGCAGGGTGCCGGAGCCGCCGTGGTGGACCAGCGCGTCGGAGGCGGTCAGCAGCTCGGCGAGCGGGATCCAGGGCAGCGGGCGGACGTTGTCCGGGAGGGTGCCGAGCGGGGTGAGGTCGGCGTCGCCGACGGCGAGCAGGAACTCGGCGTCCACCGAGGCGGCGGTCTCGATCAGCCGGACGATGGCGCGGACGCCGTCCATCTCGGTGAGGACGGTGCCCAGGGTGACGGCGACGCGCGGGCGGGTGCCGCGGCGGAGCAGCCCGGCGGGGACGGTGCCGCCGCCGTTGTAGGGGACGTAGCGCATCCGCAGGCCGTCCGGGTCGCCGCCGAGCGAGGCGGGGACGACGTTCAGCGCGGTGGGCCGGGCCGGGCCGGCCACGCCGTACGCCTCGTACGCCTCGGTGAAGTTGGCGGCGAGCCGGCCGACCATGTCGAGGCCGGAGGTGACGCCGAAGTTGTGGACCACCGACGGGATCTTGAGCTTGGCCGCGACCAGGGGGGCGGAGGCCTGGAAGGAGTCGTAGACCAGCAGGTCCGCGCCCCAGCTGTCGGCGGCTTCGAGCAGGCCGTCCACGGTGGGGCGGGAGACGAGGGCGAAGCCGCGGGCGGCCCTGTCGAGGATCTGGTCCGTCGTCATGTCGGGGCTGACGTAGCGCACCTCCTCGTCGGTGGACTGCTCGAACACCTCCATGACGGTGCGGCCGTCACCTATCTCGACGATCGGAAAGCCCGCCTCACGCAGCCGGTCCAGTGGCCGCGAACCCGCGAACAGCACCTCGTGGCCGGCGGCGCGCAGGGCCTGCGCGGTCGGGATCATCGGGAAGAGGTGGCCGGCCGAAGCCGGTCCGGTGAAGAGTATGCGCACGGTCTCTCCTTGCCAACGGTCTCCAGGTCGAGGACGAGTCGTGCCGGCCCGCCCCCGCCTTCCTTGAACTGACGGGAGGGAACGGTGTGTTCCCGGCGGACCGTCGATAATCGGACGTTCTGGTGGAGGCTTTCCGGGCAGGGCCCGCGCCCTCGCACGGCTCGGCTCGGTCTCAGTCCTCCACGGCCTGGTAGAGCGTGGTCCAGAAGTCGTGGATGAGCTGCGCCGGGTCCGGAATGGACAGGCCGACCTGGGTGAGCAGGATTCCGGTGAGCTGTGCGTCCGGGTCGGCGTAGGCCGAGGTGCCGGTTCCGCCGTCCCAGCCGAACTGGCCGAGGGGCGCGTAGTCTCCGCGGTAGGTGCGTACCGCCATGCCGAAGCCCCACCCACCCTGCTGCCCTTGGCCGAACGAGACGTGGACGCTGTTGCGGGCCAGGGCGGATCGGACGGCCTCCTGCTCGGGCGTGAGCCGGTTGGTGGTCATCAGCTGGACGGCCGGCCGGGACAGGATCCGTTCGCTCCCGTGCATGCCGTGGTTCAGCAGCATCCGGAAGTAGGCGTGGTAGTCGTCGACGGTGGAGACCAGTCCACCACCGCCCGCCTGGAACGCCGGGGGCTCGCTGAACCGTCCGCCCGCCGGCTCGTCCCACACGATGAACTCCCCGGTCTGCGGATCGGGCGCGTAGCTCGGCGGCAGCCGGTCGATCTTCTCGGCGGGCACGTGGAAGCCGGTGTCCTTCATCCCCAGCGGATCGAGGATGCGTTCGCGCAGGAACGTCTCGTACGACTGGCCGGTGACCCTGGCGACGAGCACGCCGAGCAGGTCGGAGCCGATGTGGTACTGCCACTGCTCTCCGGGCTGGTGCATCAGCGGGAGCGCGCCGAGGCGGCGCATCCACTCGTCCGGGTCGGGCAGCGGCCCTCCGTGGCCCGTGAGCTCCAGTTCGAAGATCTTGGCCATGATCGGCGTGCCCATCGACGTCAGATCCATGCCGAGACCGAACGTGCAGGTCAGTACGTCCCGTACGGTGATCGGCCGGCGCGCCGGCACGGTGTCGTCCAGCGGGCCGTCGATCCGCTTCAGCACCTGCCGGTCGGCGAGTTCGGGCAGCCACCGGTCCACCGGATCGTCCAGCCGCAGCCTGCACTCGTCGAGGAGGACCATCGCCGCCGCGACCCCGAGCGGCTTGGACGTCGAGGCCATCCGGAAGATCGTGTCCCGGCGCATCGGCGCGCCCCCGCCGTGGCGCATCGTCCCGATCGCTTCGACGTGCGTCTCACCGCCCCGGCTGACCAGCGCGACGAGCCCGGGGATCTTCCCGGAGTCGACGTGCCGCGCCAGCACGTCACGCCACCTGCGCAGCCCTGACGCGGAGAAGCCGCCGTTGCCGTGTTCCATCGTGAATCTCCTTGCGTACGGTGTCCGGCCTTCACGAGCCGCCCCGGTCGGGTTGTTCGACAATCGCCGAACGCCTGCGACGCTACATTGCGTTCACAGATCCGTCAACGACGACAGTGAGGGCGATTGCCCTTACCACAGCTGAAGATTGGGCCTTTCATTGCAATGATAGTGACGCTGAACGCAATGGGTGATCACCGATCGCGTTGCAATGAGATGAGGCTGAACGCACACGCCGGCGCCAGCAGAGGTCACCGAGCAGTGGCGGCAGGGCCGGGCCGTGCGAAGCATGCGGGGACAGGTCCCCGCACCCGTTCCCGCTCGAAGAGCGGAACGGAACGGACCCGCATTTCCTAGGACTGCACGGCGCCGGGCTCCGTGGCCGTGACGGCGGGCCCGGGGTCGTACAGGGCGGGCCGGGACCAGGGCGCGTCGGCGTCGTCGGACTCCGGCCGCAGCCCCAGCTCGCGGAGTTCGTTGACCGCCATCATGGCGGTGAACATCGGATTCGGGTTGGCGCCTTCGACGCGCAGGTCGGCAATGGCTTCCGCGTAGCGGGTGGTGAACGTGCTCGGCCGGATCCGACCGTACTCCCTGGTGAGGTCGAGTGCCGCCGCCTGTAGGGCGGTGGCCTGGTCCAGCAGCCCGTCCAGGTGGGTCACCGCCTCGGCGCTGCGGCGCACGGCGCAGGTGTGCCCATCGGTGAGGAGTACGGCTTCTCCCTCCTCGAAGAGGCGGCAGACGGCGCCGAGCACAGTCTGGATCTTGAGCTGGTCGGCGTCGACCATCGCACCGCAGGCTCCGTTGCCCTCGTCGGACAGGTGCAGGACGCCGCAGTCGCCGAGGTACACGATCACGTGCCCGGCGCAGTGCCCCTGGCTGCGCAGCACGCGGACCGCCCCGTCGGCGAAGGTCCAGCCGGTGAAACGAAGCGAGCCGATCCGAATCCGCTCCAGGGGTCGCTCCTCGTACGTCCGGGTCGTCGCGCCGAAGGGCCGCATGGGCTGGAAGAGCGACACCACCTTGCCGGCGGTGGCTGCGGGCGGCGCGGGCAGCGGTGGCAGCCCGGTGATGCGGTCGAAGGACCGCACCCAGTACGAGGCCGGGTCCCGCATCTGGTCGAGGTCGAGGGCGGGGACGTAGTGCTCGACCGGCACACCCAGCTCGTCGGCCAGGTCGTTGTTGCCGACGTGGTCCGGATGGCCGTGCGTGGTCAGCACCAGTGCCCGGGACCAGGGCCCGACCCGGTCGGCCGCGTCCCGCAGTGCCGCGCGGAAGGCCGCCGTGACGCCGGTGTCGATCATCACCAGGGTGTCGCCGACCCGGTGTACGAGGGCGTTGGCGACGTCCGGCTGATCGTGCTCGACGTCGAGTTCCTGCCCGAGGACCAGCACGGTCCGGTCGTCGATCTCGATGAGGTCACCGAGCGCGGTCATGGATCCTCCCGCGGTCTGGGCCGGGCCCGCTCAGGAGCCGTGCGGGGCGGAGCCGTGCGGGGCGGGCGACGGGGGCCGGGGCGGATTGGCGGGGCGGATTCGGGGCCCGGGTGCGGGGTGCGGGGTGCGGGGTGACGCTGCCCGTCGGGCCTCCACGGTGGGCCGGCCCTGCCGCCCACGGGCGCGGCGCCGACCACGAAGCCCTGCTGACGAGCGTACGCCGCACCGCGCGCGGTGTCCCCGGGAAGCCCCGCGGCCGGGGCCATGGCCTCGGCCGGCGGCGCCATCGGCGGCGGCGCCATCGGCGGCGGAAGCGGGTGGTGGAGCCGGTTCCGTACCCTGGCGGCATGCGCATGCGCCCCACTCTGCACTGGACCCCTACCGAGGACCTGCCGCCCGGCACCACGGATCTGGATCCGGTTGCCGATGCGCTGCGGACCGGCGGTGTGCTGGTGCTCAGCGGGGCGGGCCTCTCCACGGAGTCGGGCATCCCCGCCTACCGGGGCGAGGGCGGGAGCCTGAGCCGGCACACCCCGATGACCTACCAGGACTTCACCAGCAGCACCGGTGCCCGGAACCGGTACTGGGCGCGCAGCCACCTCGGCTGGCGCACCTTCGGCCGCGCCCGGCCCAATGCCGGGCACCGGGCGGTGGCCGCGTTCGGGCGCCACGGCCTGCTTTCGGGTGTCATCACCCAGAACGTCGACGGACTGCACCAGGCCGCCGGCAGCGAGGGCGTCGTGGAACTCCACGGGAGCCTGGACCGGGTCGTCTGCCTTTCCTGCGGGGCGTTCAGCCGGCGCAGCGAGCTGGCCGAGCGGCTGGAGGAGGCCAATGCCGGCTTCGAGCCGGTGGTCGCCGGAATCAACCCGGACGGTGACGCCGACCTCACCGCGGAACAGGTCGGGGACTTCCGCGCGGTGCCCTGTTCGATCTGCGGCGGCATCCTCAAACCCGATGTGGTGTTCTTCGGTGAAGCCGTTCCGCCGGGGCGGGTCGAGCACTGCCGCACGCTGGTCCGTGAGGCGGCCTCGCTGCTGGTCCTGGGCTCCTCGCTGACGGTGATGTCCGGGCTCCGGTTCGTTCGCCAGGCGGCCCGGGCCGGGAAGCCCGTGTTGATCGTCAACCGGGATCCGACCCGGGGCGACCCGCACGCGCGCACCCGGGTCACGCTGCCCCTGGGGGCGGCCCTCAGCACCGTCGCCGACCGATTGGGCATCCCGGTCGACGGCCGGCCGGCAGACCCTGGGCCGTGAGGCGAAATGCTTGCCGGCGGTAGGGCCCGCACACGATCCTCCTGGCATGGACCTTCCACAGCAGGTGATCGAACTGGACGACCTGACGCTGCGCCGCTTCAACGGCGAGGCGGACCTTCCGGAGTTCTTCCAGGTCATTGAGGAGTCGCTGGAGCACCTGCGCCCGTGGATGCCCTGGATCGCTGAGCACAGCCTGGCCAGGACCGCCGATTTCCTGGCCCGCCGCCCGGAGCTCTGGGCCAGCGGCGAGGCGTTCACCTACGCGATCGTGGTGGACGGGGCGATCGTCGGCGCCTGCGTACTGTTCCGGCGCGGGCAGACCCCGGACGACGGCCGTGAGATCGGCTACTGGCTGCACCCTGCCGCCACCGGCCGTGGCCTGGCCACTCGGGCCGCCTGCGCCCTGGTTGAACAGTCCTTCCGCCTCCCCGGCGTCGATTACGTCGAGGTCGTCCACGACCCGGCCAACCGCGCCAGCGGTGCCGTCCCGGCCCGCCTCGGGTTCACCCAACACCTCCGCCGCCCCGCCGAGCGCCTTGCCCCGGCCGGGACCGGCGAGGACCAGATCTGGCGGCTGACCCGCAGTCAGGGGACGAACTGCGGCGGCATCGGCTGCTCGCATCACAGCGTGCCGTCGTTGTCGAACGCGGCGATCCGATCGGCCGGTTCGACGAACGCCGGCCCCGGCGTCGTCGCCCCGGGGACGTAGTCCACGACCGCCTGCCTGGCCGTGCCCTCGTTTCCAGCTCGCCAGCACCTGATCGGACGGCAGATCGCGCCACGGCGCACCGTGGGAGTCGTCACCTGAGCCCGCCGGCATGGCACTGTGTAACCCGTTGATCACAGCACGCTCTGGGGAGTCTTGCCATGTCGAACGTCCCTGCCGATCTCAAGTACACCGAGGACCACGAGTGGGTGCGCACCGAAGCCGGCGGGGCGGTGGCCATCGGCCTCACCGACCACGCCCAGAAGACGCTCGGGGACATCGTCTTCCTTGAGTTGCCCGAGGTGGGCAGGGCCGTCGAAGCCGGGGACCCCGTGGGCACCGTGGAGTCGGTCAAGGCCGCCTCCGACATCTACGCCCCGGTAAGCGGCGAGGTCGTCGAGGTGAACGCCGACGTCGCCGACTCACCCGAAGACGTGAACGACGACGCCTACGGCACGTGGCTGTTCAAGATCAAGCCGAAGTCAGGCACCTCCGGCAACGGCCTCCTCGACGCCGCCGCGTACGCGAAGCTGGTCGGCTGACGCCCTACCGCCCGGTGCCGGCCTCCGGCACCGGGCGCGTCGCCGGGTCGTCGACCGGGTGCAGGAGTTCCGACGCTTCAATCCACCGCCGCGAATTCCCGGCGGCTTTCCGGAAGCAATCCGGCCGAACCCTGGGGTCGGGTGGCCGGAAATCGGGGTGGAGGCGTACGGTCTGCATTCCGGGGAAAGGTCGGGCACGGGACTCAATGCACGCGTGCGGTGCGTGCGTGCCTGGCGTCGCCAACCATCCGGAACCCTCGGGGCTTCGGTGAATGCGGCAGGAAAGGCCAGACGGGGAGGGTGCGGCAACTTTTTCGCAGGCTGGACCAAGAAGCGCAGATTCTCTTGCCCGAGGCTCGATACACAGGCAGATCGACCGTCCACGATCGTGCCTTGGAGTCTGGGCGTCGACTAGCGTTCCGTCCGGTTCGTCGCGCGAAGCGCCTCTGATGCCGTTTCGGCGGGGGCCATCACGGGGGGTTGGGTCATGGTGACGTCCTCGTCCGGGCGGCCCCGAATAGGGGTGACCTCACGATTACTGCGATCGACAGTCACAGCATTCACCGCGGCTACATCAACCAGGTCGTCCGCGCCGGCGCATTGCCGATCGTCCTACCGACGCTCGGCGCGGAATACTGTGAGGAATTGATCGAGGCCGTCGACGGCCTGCTCCTCACCGGCGGCGAGGACATCGACCCGGCCCACTGCACCGGATCGGCCCGGCAGCCGGACTACACATACCACCCCTGCCGCGACGTCTTCGAGTTACGCCTCGCACGGCTCGCACTCGACCGCGGCCTGCCCGTGCTCGGCATCTGCCGGGGCTCGCAGATCCTCTGGGCCGCCACCGGAAACCCCGTCATTCCACACATACCGGACGTCAATGACGGGCAGGTGCTCCACCGGGTCTCCCTCACCGAAACCTCCCGGCACGTCGTCTCGCTGACCCCCGGCAGCAAAGTCGCGGCAGCGTACGGCGAAGCGAAGATCGAGGTGACCTCCTACCACCATCAGGGACTGGGCGAGCAGGCCCCGGGCGACCTGCGGTGGCTGGTGACCGCCCGCGCCGAGGACTCGCTCGCGGAAGCCTTCGAGCGCGACGACACCGACGACGCCGACACCGACACCGACGACGCCCCCTGGGCGGTGGGCGTCCTGTGGCATCCCGAGCTGCCGGCCGACGACGACCGGACCGACCCGCTGGTCTCCGCCTTCGTGTCGGCAGCGGGTGGTGGTGCGTCGTGACCTTCGACGTCCAACGCCTCGGCCCCGCCGACCTCGGCCTGATCCTGGACCTTCAGGGCCGGGTCCGCTCCGCCCTGCCCGACCCGTCCGTCTTCCAGACCAGCACCCCGGAGTTCATCGCGTACTGCCTCGCCGACGGCGGTCGCTGCTACCGGGTCGTGCACGACGGCGAGCCCGTCGCCTACCGCATGGTCTACTTTCCGCGCGACCGCGCGTTCAACCTGGCCAAGGACACCACCCTGCCGGCGGCGCAGTACGACGCCGTCGCGCACTGGGACACCGTCGCCGTCCTGCCCGCATGGCGGGGCCACGGACTGGCCCGGCTGATGAACGTGCGCGCCCTGGGCGATCTCGCGGACACCGGCATCCGGCACGTGTTCGCCACCAGTTCGCCCGCCAATCCGCACGGCGTGCGCACCCTGATGGAGGCGGGTTTCCACCCCGTCGGCCTCGTCGAGAAGTTCGGCGGCAAGCTGCGCTTCCTGCTCTACCGGCCCTCTCCACAACCCTGGGCGGCGCCGCCGGCCCCGGCCCGCACCACCGGGCCCGCCGAGCGCGTCGTTGCGTTCTCGGACACCGGCGAGCTGGCCCGGGCCTTCCGGGACGGCTGGTCCGGCGCCGACCTCCGGTTCGACGGCCGCGCGGAGGCCCGGCTGCGGATGCTGCGGCGTCCCCTGCCGTTCCGCGTCGCGCCACGCTGAACGCCGCGCTCCCCCTCATCGCATCCCGGCTCGAACAGGACTCCCCGCGAGATGAAGATTCTGCTCACCCTGCCCGGTCCCGGCCTCGCCATCACCGACTTCCTGCGCTCCGGCAACGTCGTCCACGACCCCTCGGCGGACTCCGCCACCGACGACACGCTGCTCGACGCCCTGATCCTGCACGGCGCCCGCGCGCTCATCACCACCCGCCGCCCCGACGACGCCGTGCTGCGCGCCTGGGCCGAGCACACCGCCGGGCCCGTCCACGTCGCGTACGCGGTACCCGTCTCCGCCGAGTTATCGCCCGCGCAGCCCCCGGTGCGTTCCGTTCAACCTGGCCAACCCGTCCAATCCGTCCAACCCGTGCAACCCGTTCATCTCATTCATCCCGTTCACGAGTTCTCGCTCGACGGCACCGGCCTGGACGCCATCGCCGCCGCGCTCGCCCACTGCGAACGCACCGCCGCCCTCGCCCGCCCGGTACCCTCCGGCGTCGCGCCCGAGGCCGGAGGCCCCCGGGACGCCTTCCTGATCGGCGCCGGCGTCGTCAACCTCGTCACCGCCCTCCACCTGGCGGACCACGGCTACCGCGTGACCGTGGTCGACCGCTCGCCCGCTCCCGGCACGGCCGGCTGGCAGGCGTACGGCTGCACCCATGCCGGCGACGACGCCCGGATGTCGGCCTGCCGGCGGCGCTGACGGCGACGGCCCTATGGGGGTTCACGTTCCTCGGGCCGGCCGCCGTCGCCCCCGTCAACGTCTACTACCTGGTCGTGGGGCGGTACGCCGTCTTCGGGCTCATGTCCCTGGCCGTGCTCCTCGTACACCGCGGCGGTCTGCGCGCCCTCGGCACCCGCCGGCTCCTGACGGCCGTACACCTGGGCGTGGTGGGTTACATCGGCTTCTACCTGCTGCTGGCGATGTCCGCCGAGCTCGGCGGCGGCGTCGTCGCGTCGACGATGACCGGGCTGATCCCGCTCATGGTCACGCTGGTCTCGAACCTGCTGGAGAAGGTGCTCGCCTGGCGCAGGCTGGTTCTGCCCGTCGTGGTGATCTCCATCGGTCTGCTGCTCGTCAACAGCGGGGAGCCGGCCGGCGGTTCCGCGAGCAGCCGGGACCTCGCGCTCGGCGCCGTGCTGGGGTTCCTCGCCTCCGCCGCGTGGTCCTACTTCGTCATCGTCAACCGCAGGGCCCTCCAGCACGCCCGGCCGGGCGTCGACGGCACCACCTGGACCGCTTGCATCGGTCTGGGCGCCTGCTTCGGGTCGCTGTTCCTGCTGCCGCTCGCGCTGGCCGGCGGCGGCCCGTCGCCGGTCTCGGACGCCGGGACGCTGTGGCCGTTCCTGGCGTGGTGCGTGACGCTGGCCGTCCTCGGCTCGTGGTGTGCGACCTGGTTCTGGAACATCGCCTCCAAGCGGCTGCCGGCCACGGTGATGGGGCCGGTCATCGGCATGGAGGCGGTCTTCGGCGCCGCCTTCAACCTCCTGTGGGAAGGCCGGACCCCGACCGCTCACGAGCTGTGGGGCGGCCTGCTCGTGGTCGCGGGCGTCCTGCTGGCCTCGTACCTCTTCAATCGCGCCGGCCTCACCCGCAACACCTCACACGACGACACTGACGACACCGACGCAGCCGCAGGACCGGCCCCTCGCCCGCTGCCGGCCGGACCGCCGTCGACGGCCTGAGCTCGGACATGCGGGCTCCCCTGGACGGGGCCGGTCGGCTGGACGACGGCGGCACCCCTTAGCTTGTGGTTTAACGTCCCGGTCCGAAATCGGCCTCGAACTTGCTCGCGAGTACAGGGGCTCCACCACGGCACCCACTAGGCACATTGTGTGATGAACCGTCGAAGTTGTCATGCCGGATGTGGGGAGATGAGCATGGTGTGCTGTACTGGGCCGGTGGACGCAGCCCTGGCCACTCTGTTGGTCGGTATCGCAGGTGTCGGCGGAACCGTGGCATCGGGTTACCTGGCCCAACGCGCAGCGCACCAGACACTGAGCCGGGAGAACGAGCGCCAGCGCTTTGACAACCTTCGTAACTGCTACATCGGTGTCAATAGCCGTGCGCGCAACTGCCGTTACGCGCTGGCCGACTATGTCCAGGGCATGGCGACCGGCACCTTGACGGACGAGATTCGCCAGACTGCTGCCACCGCTATGAGCGACCACAGGGTCCAGTTTGACGAAGCACAGATGCTCGTCTCGGACACCGTGCTTGTCGAGATCCGCAGTGTGAACCACCTGCTCAATGTCCTCTACGGGGTGTTGCGACGTATCGATTGCGGTGCCCCCCTGCCAAACGACACCGTCGAGCGGGCAAAGCGTCTGGTGAAGGAGCTGTGGACACCGCTGAAGTCCATAGGGGAGGCCATGCGCCTAGACCTCGGCGTAGGCGGGAGGCACGAAGCGATCAGTCATTGATCAGCTTGTAGGTTATGATCTCGAACGGCGGCTCGTACTTGGTCCTTCACCTGGGGATCACCAGACGTGAGGGCGGCCTCCGCCTGATTCTGTGCATCCGACCAAGGAGTGCACGTCAATCACCCGGCGGCCGTGCGGATGAGTCTGCTGGGTGGGGAGCCGGAGTGTGAGGCGCTCGCGTCGCTGTCACGCTTCCGGGCGGAGCTGTACGCGTCGATGACCGGACGGGCAGACACCTTGTTCGACGATCCCCGGCTGGCCGTACTCGTTCGTCGCCGCGCTGGAGACCGGCCGCACCTCCTGGACCGCGATCCTGAACGCCGTGCGCCTCGGCCCGGGCGCCGATGTCGCTGGCGTGACCATCGCCCAGGTCCGCGAAGTCGTCGAGCGCCTAGTCTCCGCCGGCCAGTGGGCATCGGTTGACCATGACATCCTGATCGTGCTGGAGGCCGGATATGACGCTCCCCGCATCGCCCACTTCCTGAGCGAGCTGCCCGTCGAAGTTCTCGGACGGACACGCTCGGACCGGGTGATGCGCCGGCCGACCCCACCCCGTGTCTACGACCCCAGGGGCGCGCGCCCGCCCAAGCACGGCGGCGAGTTCGTCTTCGGCGACCCCGCCAACCTGGGGCACCGAGCAGGCGGTGACCGTCACCGACACCCGCCGCTACGGGAAGGCGACAGCGCGGGCATGGGACCGGCTTCATCCGCGGCTGACCCGCAGGGCCGCTTGGATCGGCCACGAAGGGGACCTGCCCATCATCTCCAGGCGACGGCGTCTCGACGGAACGGTTCGGCACCTGCCCGGTCGCCCGAACGGAGCACAGCGGCCGCACCGCCCTCCTCGGCCATCCGCCGGTCACCCAGCGTTTGTGACGTGGTGTCGGGTGATACGAGGGTGCGCGGCCCACTTCTTCGTGTCATCTGCCAGTACGGCCTTCGGACACGGGCGGCGGAGACTTTCTGCCACGACACCACGACCACGGCTCGCCGAGCCAGCCTGTCATTCGGCAGGGCCGGGGCGTGGCCGCGTACAGGAAGAAGACGACGTACCGGAGGGGGCGCACGTGAGCGTGCAGCAGTACGACGAGATCGGTGAGGCGTTCGAGGGGTTCAAGTCCCTGCCGTTGATGCGTTACGGGGAGGTGCCGAGCTTCCTGGGCATGGTCGGGGACGTGAGCGGCAGGACGGTTCTCGACCTGGCGTGCGGCACCGGCTTCTACAGCAGGGAGTTGAAGCGACGCGGCGCCGCGGACGTCTTCGGTGTCGACATCTCCGTCGAGATGATCGCCGCCGCGCGGGAGATGGAGCAGCGTGACCCGCTGGGTGTGCGCTACGAAGTCGGTGACGTGGCCGAGCTGCCGCCTCTCGACCGGCGCTTCGACGTCGCGCTGGGAGTGCAGTGCCTCAACTACGCCGAGGACATCGCGACGATGGAGCGGATGTGCCGCAACATCCACCGGAGCCTGGTGCCGGGAGGGGAGTTCTTCGTACTCGCCCAGAAGCCCGACTACCGGTTCGACTGCGCGTCCCTGGACGAGTACGGGTTCCTCTGCGAGCCGACCGGCGAGGAGATCGAGACGGGCCCGCGGGTGCGGGTCACGGCTCTCCTCGACCCGCAGCCGATCAGCATCGTCAGCTCGGCCCCGCGCCGCGAGGTCTACGAGGACTGCCTGCGGGCGACCGGGTTCCGTGCGGTGGAGTGGGTTCCGCTACAGGTCTCAGAGGCCGGCATCCGTGAGTTCGGCGAGGACTTCTGGGCGGACCTCCGCGCGAACCCGCCGCTGGAGATGCTGCGCTGCCGCGCCTGACCGAAGGGGCGTCGAAGACGGGCCCACTTCCCGGACGCGGCCCGGCATGAGGATGCCGCGGACCGGGCGGCGGCTAGGGATGGTAGAGGGTGCGGGCGCGCGGGAGGTCGACGGGTTCGTCCTCGCCGAGGTGGAGGAAGTAGTCCACCTGCCATGTCTGGGTGCTGCTCGCCTGCCGGCTCGTCGTGGTCACCCACGGCGGGTAGACGCGGAACCCGCGCTTGCCGCCGGAGCCGCTGCGGGAGACGATGCCGCGCTCGCACAGCACCTCGCGCGGGAACACGAACTGTCCGCGTCCGTCGTCGTCGCGGCTGCCGATGACGAAGAGGTCCACCCCGTCGGCGGCGTCGAAGGGGCGGATCGGCCCCTCCTCGGACCGCTGCCACACGGTGACGAACTGGCCCGCCTTGGTCGGGGTGGTCTTGGCCACGCGGAACCGGACCGAGCGGCCGTCGAGCGTGAACCCGCAGGCCGCGTACTCGGCGCTCTCCGGTTCGGGCACCGGCAGCGAGCAGGCGAAGCCGCCCGGGTCGAAGACCAGGGCCTTCGCCGCCAGCAGGTCACCGTGAAGCCCCGTCCACGGCTGATTCGTCACCATGTCCTCAGTCTGTCATCGGGCAGGGGCCGGGGCGTTGCTGGCGGCTGTCGGCTGCCCCGCGGCCTGCGCCGCCGGGTGCGCCTTGGTGAGGGTGCAGACGCCGTCCGCACACTGGCGCTCCAGACGGCCTCGGGAGATGGTCTGCGCAAGGCCGACCATCCAGCAGGTGGGGCAACCGCGGAAGGCGATCAGGGCCAACGGGGCCGCCAGCAGGGTGGCCGGGCCGGCGACCGGCACCAGGGAGATCGAGCCGATGATCAGCCCGAAACCGATGGCGCCGCGCGCCAGGTGGCGCGGGACGGACGTGCTGGCGAAGTTCGGCGCGGGCGCCGCGGACCGTGCGGTGGGCCGGTCGCGGTCCTGTGCGCCCTGCGCGGGCTTCACGGTGTGCGCGGTGTTCGTGGTGTTCACGGTGTTCACGGTCGTGGGTCTCCTGCGACTGGTTGGTCGACGGCCGGGTCGGGAACTGCCAGCGAGTGGCGCAGTGCTGCGCGTGCTCTGTGCAGCCGCGATTTCATCGCGGCCGTGCTCAGACCGAGCGAACGGGCGACGGTCCTGCCGGGCAGTCCCTGTACGTCCCGCATGATCAGGACCTGCCGCTGGTCACGGGGAAGGGCGCTGACCGCAGCCGCGATCCGCTCCGCCTCCAGCCCGTGCAGCACCGCGTCCTCGGCGGACGGTTCCGCGGACGTCTCCGGTTCGGCCGGCGCCCCGTCGCCGCGCGGGACGAGCAGACGTACCTGCCGGAGGCATTCGTTGCGCACGATCCGGAACATCCAGGAGGCGAGTGCGCCGGTGGCCCGCAAGGTGCCGATCTTCCGGTAGAGGATGATCAGCGCTTCCTGCGCCGCGTCCTCCGCGTCCTGCGGCGAGGCGCACAGCGACAGGGCGAACTTGCGCACATGAGGCTGCGATTCCATGACGACGGTGGTGAGCGACGTGACGTCGCCGTCCTGAGCGGCCTTGATCAGCTGCTCCCCCGGCCAGGCGAGGCGGTGGTTCATGTGCTGCTCAGCCCCGGCTCTTGTAACGCCGCATCAGGTGCCAGCTGCATGCGCCCACGAGCAGGGCTCCGATCACTACGAGGCCAGTGACCATCAGGTGTTCCTCCCGGTTCTGCCGGCGCGGTCGGCCGGTACACGGATAAGAGGCGGGGAGGTGCGGAGAGGATTCGCCTCCGGCCGAAATATCTTCAGCGAACCGCCCACGGCCCGCTTGCCCGCCCGTCGTGGAGTGCCGCGAGCCGGACTTAGCCCCCGGGTGGCAGCCCCGGGATTGCGGGCATGCGAAGGGCCGCCATCCCCGCGGAGGGGGTGGCGGCCTGTGCGCTTTGAACGTGTGATGCGGGGGTGGTCCTGGTGGTGGTTCAGATCAGGGCGGCGGCGGTCAGGGCGAGGGCGGAGCCGGCGAAGACGACGGTGTGGCGGACGTTCTGCAGGACGCGGGTCCAGGCCGGGAAGGCGCCCTCTGCGGCCTGGAGGAAGGCGCGGACGTCGACCCGCAGCAGCTCGGCGTCACCCTTGCGGCGGAAGGCCGCCCGGACGGACTTCACCGCACCCAGCTGGCTCTGCAGGATCGCGATGTTGGCCAGGAACGCGATCGAGGAGAAGATCCAGGTGAGGGTGGTTCCCCAAGGGCTGCCGGCCAGGTTGAGCGCGGCGGCCGCGATGTTGACGGCGGCGAACGAGCCAGGCGCCCACCACTCGTGCCCACTGGCGTCGAAGCGGAGCTTGTTCTCCTCCAGCACCTCCGGGCGGATGCCCTGGCGCTGCAGCTCGGTGACGGCCGCGGCCTTGGCGACCGCGCCGAAGCGGTGACGCAGGAGCGGGATGCTCAGGAAGGCGGCGGCGACGAGGAGCTGGGCGACGGCGGCGGCGATGGTGAGCGCGTTCATGGGGACCTCCCGGTTCAAGGACTTACACTTAGTTCAAGTCCGGCACGAGTAGAACCGTACCCCCACACTTGAACTAAGTTCAAGTCCTCGTGCCCGCTCCTCCCCGCGGCGTCCTGGGGGCGGCCCCGCCGCAGGAGCCGGCGCAGACCCTGCGACGGAACCGGCACACAGGTGTCAATGCCCGTCGCCGGGGATCTGAGCTGCTGGGATGGCGGAGCGAGCGGGGCTTCGGTGACGGAGGTGGCGGTTGAGCGCAGGCGGTGGGTTGCCCGGCGACGGATCCGCGCAGCGGCCCGCACCGGCCCGGCAGGACCGGCAGGACCGGCAGGACCGGCAGGACCGGCAGGACCGGCAGGACCAGCAAGACCGGCAGGACCGACACGACTGGCGGACCTGGGCCGGGCAGGCGGTGGAGTCCATCGGGACCGGCCTCGACGAGCAGACGACCTGCGTGGAACTGGCCGTCTTCCTGTGCCGGCAGCTGTGCGAGGCGGCGGCGGTGGACCTGCTGCCCGAGCCCGTGACGGCCTCGCACGCGAGGGCCGGTTCGCGGTCCGCGGCGGGGCTGCACCGGGTCGCGGCGGCCGGGCGGACCGAACTGCTGGCGGCGGCGGTCCCGCAGGACGGGCGCGGCCTGTCGGTCCGGGCGGTGGACGACGGCCACCCGATCACCGTGTCGACGGCGGCCGGGCAGCCGGGCCCGGGGACGGTGCACGCGCTGTCGGTGCCCCTGGTGGCGCGGGGGCGGCTGTACGGGGCCGTGGTGGCCGTGCGCACCGACACGCCCCCGGGCGGGGGCGGGGAGGACCGGCCGGGGAGCGGACCCTTCACCGACGAGGAGACGGCCGTGGTGCACTTCGCGGGCCGGCTGGCGGCCGTGCACCTCAGGCACGCCCAGGAGCACAGCACCACGCACAGCACCGCGCTCAACCTCCAACAGGCGCTGCTGGCCGAACCCGGGCGGCCGCACCCCAACCTCGACCTGGCCACGCGCTACCTGCCCTCCGGGACCGGCGTGCTCGTGGGCGGGGACTGGTTCGAGACCGTCCGCCTGCACTACGGCCGCACCCTGCTGGTCATCGGCGACGTCATGGGCCACGGACTCGACGCGGCGGTCGACATGAACGCCTACCGGTCCATGCTCCGCTACGTCGCCTCCACCGACCTCCCTCCGCACCGGGTGCTGCGGCAGCTCGACGCCGCGGTCTCGGACGAGGGCACCCGCCGCCCCGCCACCTGCCTGCTCGTACGCATCGACCCGGCCCGCGGCAGCGCGGCGTTCTCCAGTGCGGGACACCTGCCCCCGGCCCTCTTCGGCGCCGACGGCACCGGCACGCTCATCGACGTACCGGTCGGCCCGCCGCTCGGCACCGGCCTGGGCGGCTACGAACTCACCACCCGCACCGTGACGCGCGAGGAGACGCTGCTGCTGTTCACGGACGGCCTGGTCGAACGGCGCGGCGAGGACATCGACGTCTCGCTGGCCCGGCTGGCCGGGCTGCGGCTGCCTTCGGGCACCGGGGTGCAGCAGACGCTCGACCGGGTGCTCCTCGCCCTCGACGCCGGCCACGCCGAGGACGACGTCGCCGTGCTCGCGGCACGGATCCGGCCCCGGGCCGGCCAGGAAGCGACCACCGTGGGACCGGACTGACCGAGCCGCCGGGCGGCGGTCAAGCCGACGCGCTGGCGGGCGAAGCCGTCCGGGCCCCGGCCGCGTCCCGCACGACGCGACGGCGGCGCACCGGCACGCCGACGGTCGGGTTGGCGACGGCCCAAGCGGCGGCCTTGCAGATCAGCTCCTTGTACAGGGCGGCGAGCCGGCCGGTCAGGGCCGCGTTGACGGCGCGGTCGTCGGCGGTGACGTACTGGATCAGGCCCTCCTTGCGGCCCAGCGAGATGCACTGGTTGAAGTAGCGGATCGGCATGTTCGGGACCTTCCCGCCGGTCAGGCGGGCCGCGATGGCGTCGGCCGCCTGCCACGCGGTCGGGGTGCCCGAGGCGCAGGACATGCGCAGCGGCTTGTCGCCGGGGCCCATGGCCAGGGCCGCGTCGCCGACGGCGTACACGTCCGGGTGCGAGACCGAGCGCATGGTGCCGTCGACCACGATCCGGCCGGTGCCGGTGACCTCCAGGGCAGTGGCGCTCGCGATCGGGTGGACCGCGAAGCCGGTGGTCCACACGGTGGCCGCGGCCGGGACGGCCGTGCCGTCGGCGGTGGTGACGCGGTCGGCCTCGACGGCGGTGACGGCGGCGTGTTCGTGCACGGTGATGCCGAGCCTGCGGAAGACCTCGTGCAGGTGTGCGCGGCCCTTGGGCGAGAGCCAGTCGCCGAGGCCGCCGCGGGCGGCGAGGGCGACGTCGAGGTCCGGGCGGGCCTCGGCGATCTCGGTCGCGGCCTCCAGGCCGGTGAGGCCGCCGCCGACGACGACCACGGGCTGCCCGGCGCCGAGGCCGGCCAGTCGCTCGCGCAGCCGCAGCGCTCCGGGCCGGCTCGCGACCTCGTGGGCGTGCTCGGCGGCGCCCGGGACGCCGTGGTCGTGCCAGCCGCTGCCGAGGGCGTACACGAGCGTGTCGTACGCCAGTTCCGCGGCCCCGCCGCCCGCGTCGGTGAGGGAGACGGTCTTGCGGTCGACGTCGACGCCGGTGACCCTTCCCAGCCGCAGCCCGACCCCGGTGCCGGCGAACATCGCGTCGAAGGGTCGGGACCTCAGGTCCTGGCCGGCCGCGAGCTGGTGCATCCGGACGCGCTCGACGAAGTCGGGCTCGGCGTTGACGAGGGTGATGGAGACGTCGTCCCGGTGGAGCCGCTTCGCGAGCCGGCCGGCCGCGGCGGCCCCCGTGTATCCCGCACCGAGGACGATGATGCGGTGCTGCGTGCCCTGCTGCGTGCCCTGCTGCATTTTCCTGCTCCTGTCTGGCGGGTCCGCCGCCGTCTGGCGCGGCTTCGTCCCTTGAACCGGGCAGCCCGCCGTTTCCTGACGGATCGGCAGTGTGAAGCACGTCACACGGGGCGGAGTCGGAGCGGAGTGCGGCAGTGGAGCGGGTCAGAAGGCGTGGAACAAGGGCTCTCCGTGCTCGGCGGCGGCCCACACCTCGGTCGCGCGCGTGAGCTTGTCGGGGTTGACCTGGCTGCGGAACGCGGTGATGCCGTCGGCCGTGATTTCCAGGCATGTGACGCCGACGACCCGACCGTCGACGACCGCCACGATGGCGGGGCGGCCGTTCGCGGTGGCCAGGTGGATCCCGGCCGAGCCGCCGACCAGGGCGCGCTTGGCCGCACTCGGCTTGAACAGGCCCCGCATGAACGTCGCGACCGCGCGGGCGCCCTCGAACGCCTTCGCACGGGCGGGGACCTTCCCGCCGCCGTCACCGATCGCGATGGCGTCGGAAGTGAGCAGCCGTACGAGCGGCTCGGTCTTCCCGCTGGTGGCGGCCTCGAGGAACTCCTCGACGATCCGGCGGGCGGCGGCCCGGTCGATCTCGGTGCGCGTCCTGCCCTCGGCGATGTGCTTCTTGGCCCGGTGCAGGATCTGCTGGCTGGCGGCCTCGGTGAGGTCGAGGATCTCGGCGATCTCCCGGTGCGGGTAGTCGAACGCCTCCCGCAGCACGTACACCGCCCGCTCGTTGGGGGACAGCCGCTCCATGAGCGTGAGCACCGCGTACGAGACGGATTCCCGCTGCTCGGCGGTGTCGGCCGGGCCGAGCATCGGGTCCCCGTCGAGCAGCGGCTCGGGAAGCCACTGGCCGACGTAGGTCTCGCGTCGGGCGCGGGCCGAAGTGAGCTGGTTCAGGCACACGTTGGTGAGCACCTTCGTCAGCCAGGCCTCGGGCACCTCGATCCGCCCGACGTCGGCGCCCTGCCACCGCAGGAACGTTTCCTGTACGGCGTCCTCGGCCTCACTCGCAGAGCCGAGCATGCGGTAGGCGATGGCCTCCAGCCGCCCCCGTGCCCGCTCGAACAGATCCACGTCCTCCACCGTCAGCGGCATGGCAGGATCCTAACCGCTGCCGCCGGGCCGGACACCGACGGGGACACGGACGCGCCGGCCGGGCAGGGCCCGGCGGAGCCTTCCGGTGTCCGGTCTCAGCGGGGCGAACGGAACCGCTCGGCATGGTCGTTCACCCACTGGGCGAAGGTGCGTGGCGTCCGGCCCGTCACCCGCTGCACGGTGTCGACGACGGTCGTGGAGTCCTCGGTGGGCCGGGCGTACCACCCGACCACGTACTCGGCGTCCGCCCGGGACACCCCCGTCGCCGTCAGTCGCTCGACCGCCTGCTCGTGCGTGATCGCAACGAAGTCGATCTTCCGTTCGACCGCCTCCGACAACAACGTGATCCGCTCACGGGGGGTCAGCGCCTCGTACCCGGTCAGGTGGTACGCGCGGCCCGCGTGCCCGTCGTCCAGCAGTGCGGCCGCCGCGACCCCCGCACCGACCGCCCGCCGCACCAACTCGGGCCCGACCTCGGCGAGTCCCGCCGTCACGGTGATGTGCAGGCGGCTGACGCCCCTGAGCGCGTCGTCCAACCGCTCCGGCTCCGTGTGCGTCCCGGCGACCATCTCCGCCCCGGCCGGAAGGAGCCGTGCGGCAGCCACCGGGTCCCGCGTCAGCGCCCGGACCCCCTGACCCCTGCGCAGCAGCTCGGCCACCACGTGCCGGCCCGTGTTTCCCGTGGCCCCCGTCACCAATGTCGTCACCGACGACGCTAGAAACCCAACCGCAGTTGAGGTCAAGCAGTCGACCGACGGGCGGAGGCTGTGGGCGTCGCCGGGCCGGCGTCAGCGGCGTCCACCGCCGTGTTCCCGGGCGGGGATGCGTTCCAGGACACCGCCTGCGAAGACGTCGTACAGCGGGAGCGTCTCCAAGTGCACGTAGCCGATGTGGCAGTCACAGACGGCCAGCGGGCAGGGGCGCGGGCCGAGCGCGGCGCGGTACGAGCCGTCGTAGAGGTTGCCGAGTTCGGCGCGGACGAAGTGGCAGCGGCGGACGGTGCCCTCGCCGTCGACCGACACCACCGACCGGCCCGTGCGGCAGGGCAGGCCGGCGGAGCGGTGCGGGTGGCGGCTGTACGGGAAGAGGGGGTCCACGGCGGTCCAGGTGTCGGCCTCGGCGTCCGTGTACGTGTGCCCCTCGGCGGCGTTGACCCACAGGTAGACGTGTGCCGGCAGGTCGGCGCGCAGCCGGCGGGCGTGCGGCAGGTTCTCCGGCAGGCCGACGATGCCGACGCTGTGGCGGACGCCCCGGTCGGCGAGATCGTGGACCTTCGCGAGGAAGCGGGCGTAGGGCGTCTGGCCGGGGTGGTACGTGCACCACAGGGCGAGGGTGTCGGGGTCGGCCTCGGCGAGCCAGTCGGTGCGGCAGCTGAGGTTGGTCTGGATCGCGACGCGCTCGACGTGCGGCCGGTGCGAGAGGTCGACCAGGGCGCGCCGGTACCAGGAGCGGACCAGCCCCTCGCCCCAGGGCGTGAACAGCAGCGACAGGCGGTCGTCGGTGGCCGCTCCCGCCCAGGCGGTGAAGCGTTCGAGGGCGGCCCGGTCGGCGCGCAGCTGCGCGGGGCTGTCGCGGCGCTTGGCGAAGGGGCAGTACGGACAGTCGTAGTCGCAGGAGGCGAGCGGTCCGCGGTAGAGGATCGTGAGGTCCATGGGCGGGCTGCCTACTTCGGTGCGTAGGCGGCCATGGCGGCGCGGACGGCGGGCGAGAAGAGGGCGGGGCCGAGCGCGTCGGAGTGCGCGAGTCCGTCCGGAGTGAGGCGCAGCAGCGCGGCGGGCTCGTCGGGGTGCCCGGTCTCCTCCAGCCAGCCGCGGGCGGCGAAGTCCGCGAGTTCGGTGGGGAAGTCGTCGTACGGGTGCGTGCCGAAGCGCTCGCGGTAGCCGGCGAGCGGCATGCCCCGTGCCTGGAGGAGGCACTGCAGGAGGTGGCGGCGGCGGGCCTCGTCGCCGTCGACGTACCGGCCGTGCCCGGCGCGTCCGAAGTCGGCGGTGGCGGTGTAGTCGTCGATGATGGCCCGGATCTCGCCCATGTCGACGGCGTAGTCGAAGGAGTAGTGCAGGGCGGAGGTGTAGGAGCGGGCGCCGCAGCCCAGGCCGATCATGCCGTCGGTCTGGCAGGCGTGGTCGTCGGGGCCCAGCGGGGCGGCGCCGGGGCGGCGGAACATGCGCATCGACACCTGCTCGTAGCCGTGCGCGAGGAGGTGGTCCCGGCCCTGCCGGTAGAGGTCCAGGCGCTGCGCGTCCCACTCGCCGTCGGTGTGGGCGGTGCGGCGGGCGAGGCCGGTCAGGGGGCGGACGTAGAGGGGGTAGAGGTACAGCTCCTCGGGCGCCCAGGCGAGGGCGGCGTCCAGGGAGTTGCGCCAGGTGGCGGGGGTCTGGCCGTCTATGCCGTAGATGAGGTCGATGTTGAGGACCGGGATGCGGGCCTCGCGGATCCGGCCGAGGGCGGCCTCGACGTCGGCGCGGCGCTGGGGGCGGACGGCGGCCCGGGCCTCCTCGTCGACGAAGCTCTGGACGCCGAGGCTGAGGCGGGTGGTGCCGCGCTCGGCGAGGACGGCGAGCCGGTCGGCGGTCGCGGTGGCGGGCGAGGCCTCGACGGAGAGCGGGACGGCCCGCAGGTCGGCCCCCATGCGCTGTTCGGCGATGTCGCACAGGCGGGTGAGCTCGTCCGCGGTGAGGAAGGTGGGCGTGGGGGCCCCGCACGCGGCCGGCGCGGCCCCGACCCGGGCCGGGGGGACCGCCCCCCGCCCGCCCGGCGGCGCGGGCCGCGCTCAGGCGCCCGCCGGGGGAACCAGGTGATCGAGCCCCTCGGCGC
>NZ_JBHXTC010000004.1:170958-187698 GCF_042677605.1 Streptomyces sp. NPDC127106
CGGTGCGGCCCCCCGTGGCGTGTCGGGGGTCGGGCCCCGGGGGGGGTGCCGGCGCGGGGGGGGTGGAGGGGGGGGGCGCGCCCGCCCTGGGGGCGGGCCGCGAACCGTACCGGGCCGTCGTCACCGAGCGCCTCGCGGACGGCGGCGGCCTGGCGGTCGAGCGCGTCGAGGTAGCGGCCGGTGAGGCCGTCGGGGGCGCCGATGCGGGTGAACAGGTTGCAGAATCCGCAGCGGACCTCGCAGAAGGGTACGTGGAGGTAGAGCGAGAGGGCGTCCTTGGCCTCGCCCCGCCACAGGTCGCGCAGCGCGGGCCGGTCGGGCAGGGGCCCGTAGGCGGTCTTGTGGGGGTAGGCGTAGACGTAGCTCTGGTACGGGCGCGGGCGCACTGCGGGATCCGTCACCAGCGCGGGCACGGCGGGGGCGGTCACGGGCACGGCGGGGGCGGTCATGGGCACGGCGGGGGCGGTCACGGGCACGGCGGGGGCGGTCATGGGCACGGCGGGGGCGGTCATGCGGACGGCTCCAGGAAGAAGTGGGCGTACGGCACGGTCCACACGGCCTCGTGGGCCAGTCGGTGGCCGGTGTAGCCGTCGTCGCCGTAGGTCGTGCCGTGGTCGGAGCAGACGATGGCGAAGCAGCGGCGGCGCGAGCTCATCGCGGCGAAGAGCCGGCCGATGTGCCGGTCGACGTATTCCAGCGCGGCTGCGTGGCTGGCGCAGGTGTCCCCGGCCTCGCGGGTGGCACCGGGCAGGTGGAACCAGTTCGGCTGGTGCAGCGCGGAGGCGTTGAGGAAGAGGAACAGCCGCTGGTCGGCGGGGAGTCCGGCGACGACCTGCTCGGCGCGCTCGACCTGCGCCTCGAAGGAGGTGGGGGACGCCACGCCGAAGCCGGGCTCCCAGTGGCTCTCCTGGAACATCCCGGGGAGCACGTCGCCCAGGGCGCCCTGCTTGTTGAAGAAGCCGACGCCGCCGATGCAGACCGTGCGGTACCCGGCCGCGGCGAGGCCGGACACCAGGTCCGGGGTGTCGAAGACGTACGTGCGCCCGGCGGTGGTCTCGCTGCCGGCGAAGCGGGCGGCGAACAGCCGCGGGTGCGGTCCGGGCGCGGCGGGGGTGGGCAGGAACCCGGCGAACATCGCCTGGTGGGAGGCGTAGGTGAAGCTGCCGGGGGCGTGTCGCCGCTCCCAGGCCCCGCCGGGCAGGTGGCGGGCGAGGTGCGGGATGCGGCCGGCGGCGGCCAGCTCGACGGCGACGTCGTGGCGGAGGGTGTCCAGGGTGAGCAGGAGCAGGTCGTCACGGCCGACGACCTCGTTCATGTCGGGCAGGTCCGTGGGGGACGGGGGGTCGGTGTCAGGCAGGTGCACGGTGGTTCCTCGCGATGTGGAGCGGTGCGGCGGCGACCTGGGCCGCGTAGGTGTCGAGGCCCTCGGCTCCGCGGCCGGGCAGGCCGGTGAGGCCGGGCAGCAGGTCGCCGAAGGCGTTGACCTCGGCGACGGCGAACCGCCGCCAGCCGACGGCGGGCAGCAGGTCGACGCCGACGCACAGGGTGCCGGGGAAGCAGGCCGCGGCCCGTTCGCAGGTCTCCAGTGCGTGGGCCCAGCAGGTGCCCGCGGCCGCGGCCACGGCCGCGAGGTCGCCGCGGCTTCCGCCGAGGTGGAGGTTGGTCATGGGCGCGCGGCTGGTGCGTACGACGGCGTGGGTGGCGCGGCCGGCCACGACGACCACCCGCAGGTCCGCCGCCCGGCCGCCGACGGAGGCCTTGGGCCACCAGCGTTCGACGTGCAGCCCGTCGGGGGCGAGGGCGTCGACCAGGGCGGCGGTCTCCCGCTCGTTCGTGATGCGGCGGACCCGCAGGGAGTTGTGCAGGCTGCCGTCCTCGGCCGTCTCGACGGAGGTGGTCGCCCGGATCCGGCCCCGGCCGGCCGTCTCGACGGCGACGACGCCGGACGCGGAGGACCCGTGGGCGGGCTTGACGAAGACGCGGGGCATGCCGTGTGCGGCCATCAGGTCCCGTACGTCGGCCCAGCCGCGCACGGGGGCGGCCCCGCCGGAGGTGGGGGACGCCGGTACGGGCACCCCGGCGCGGTCGAGGGCCCGGTGGCAGTGCCGCTTGTCGAACAGGACGGCCAGTTCGTCGGGGTCGTCGAGGCGGAGGCCGCCGCTGAGGGTCCGTACGGCCGCGGTGAAGCGTGCGTACCAGCGGGCGCCGCCCTCGACGCGGGTGGGGTCGGTGACGCCGCGCAGGATCCGGTCGACCTCGGGGTCCTCCCCCGGCGAGTCGAGGCGTACCAGCTCGTCGGCGGCGAAGGCCGCACCGCCCTCGCGCAGGACGCGGGCCCAGGGCACGACGCGGGGCGCGGGTCGTCCGGCCTCGCGCACGGCCCGGGTGAACAGGGCGACGCGGCGGTTCGCCGGGTTGCCGACGACCGCCCAGCGCGGGGGCGTGTGCTGCGTCACGGTCCGGCTCGCTACTCGCCGACGGCGACGAAGCGCATGGTGCGGCCGTCCCACTCGTCCTCGTAGGCGCGGCCCCGGTCGAGGGCGAGGGCGACGCCGGCGCCCTCCAGGGTGTCCCGGAAGCGCTGCTCCAGCGGGGCGCTGAGGTAGTTGTGGTGGAGGTCGAGCTTCTTGAGGTGGGTGAGGGGCTGGCCGCCGAGGAGCGCGGCGCCGCCCTCGTCGGTGAGGACGCCCATGGACAGGTCGAGGGTGTCCAGCCGGGCCACGACGGGCGCGGACGCCATGGCGGTGGCGATCTCGTCCTGGATGTCGCTGTTGCGCAGGGCCAGGTGGCGCAGGCTCGGCAGCCGGTCCCCGGCCATGATGGGCTCGACGTCGGTCAGCTCGCACTCCGCGCCGTAGTTGGCGGTGCCGAGCCAGAGGTCGAGGTGCTCCAGGGCGGGCAGGTCACTGGCGGCGATGTTGCGCACGGCCCGGGCGGGCATGCCGCCGGTCTCGACGGTGAGGGAGCGCAGCCGGCGGTGGGTGACAGGCTGGAAGACGAGGCCGCTGCCGCCGCGGACGCCGAACTCCTCCAGGTCGGGGAAGTTGTCCAGGAGCGGGCCGACGTCGCCCTGGGTGATCCAGGAGAGCTCGCATTCCTCGGACTCCATGTCGCCGAGGAACAGGGCCCGCAGGGCGGGGAGCCCGTGGCGGGCGGCCACGAGCGCGTCGATGATCTCCTCGGGCCCGTCGTCGTACGCGTCCTCCCAGGCTCCGACGACGATCGCGCGGACGCGGGTGGTGTCGACGGCGGCGGTGAAGCGGGCGAAGGCCTCGGTCCAGCTCTCTTCGGCGTCGTAGGTGTCGGAGGCGATGCGCCAGGCGACGGCGTCCGCCTCGGGCAGGGTCGGGTCCTCGCCGTCCGGGCCGGGGAAGGTGAAGACGGGAAGCCCGTACGACTCCGTCAGGTGCCTCGGGTAGCTCATGGTTCCCCGCCGTTCCTCGTGTGTCGCGTGCGTCGCGTGCGTCGCGCCGTGGTGTGCGCCGCGTGAATGTGCTGCCAGTTCTAGCAAGCGGCACTGACAGGGCTGGTGGCGGGACCACCCTCGCGCTCGCGCTGGCCGGCCGGCTCGTCCGGGACGGACGGCGCGTCGAGGCCCGGCCGGGCCGCAGGGGCCGGCCGCCGCGCTGCGCAGCTCGCGCGACACCGTGCACGCCCTGCGCGGCTGGCCGACGCCGCTCGGGGTGGTGGTCGGTGCCGCGCCGTCCGATCTGTCGGGCGGCCCCGGGGACCGTACCGCGGCCCGACGCGGCCGGCGGCCGCAACCACCCCTCCTGTCGCTGCGCGACCCGGACGTGGCCGTGGAGAGGGTATCGGGCATCCGTCACCGACGTCCGCATCACCGTGGAGTCCCGGCGGGGCGACGCGGAGCGGGCGGCCGGCCCGGCACCTCAAATCCGTTGTCCAGCAAGGGGAACCGCGCCATGTACTCCGCCGCGGTTCCCCACGGACCGGTACGTTGATCAACGGTGGAACTCGGGAACTGGTGCGGGTGGCCGCCGACGACTCGGGCCTGGAGATCAGCGTGCACAACGCGATGGCCTGGGAGAGCGCGGCGCTGGTCGCCGACCGCTTCCGGGAAGGCCGGGCGTTCCTGGTGGGTGACTCCGCGCACGCGATGCCCCCGGCGGGCGGATTCGGCGGGAACACCGGCGTCCAGGACGCCCATAACCTCGCCTGGAAGCTGGCCGCCGTCCTGGACGGCTCCGCGGACGGTGCGCTGCTCGACACCTACGAAGCCGAGCGCCGACCGGTCGCCGAGTTCACGGTGCGCGAGACGATGGCGCGCATCGACCAGTCATCGGCCGAGAGCCGGGCCACCGTGCAACTCGGCTACTGCTACCCGTCGTTGTGGGCGTCCGTCCCCGGCAAGGACGCCCGCGACGTGGCGGAGGGCGAACCGCCCGTCGCGGAGAACCCGTTCGAACTCTCCGGCCGCCCGGGAACCCGGGCCCCGCACCTGGTGCTGGACGACAAGGGGAAGCGGCTGTCTGGGTGTGTCCGACCGGCTGCGGGCGGCAGTGCTCGCCCTCCGGGGCCGCGTCGTGAGCGGCTGTGCGTGGCGTCAGCGTGCGAACTTTTCGATGGCCGCCGGGGTGACGGGGGTGAAGAAGTTGACGAGGTTGCCGTCGGGGTCGCGGAACAGCAGCGACCGGTTGCCCCAGGGCATCGTCGTGGGCTCGTTGACGAAGTCGGTGACGAAGCCGGTCAGGTTCTGGTGAACGCGGTCCACGTCGTCGACGAGGAACTCGGTGATCACGCTGTGATTGTCCGCCGGGCGGGCAGAGCCCGGGGCGAACAACGGGACGGTGCGGGTGCCGGCGATCGCGAGGGTGGCGCCCGCGGTCCGGAGTTCGGCGAAGTCCTCGGTGGCCCACGTCGCCCGCGCCCCGGTGGCTCGCTCGTAGAAGTCGACGAGGCGCGCGACGTCGCTGGTGATGATGCGGATCGAGACGAAGTCCATGGGAATCTCCTTGGCTGTGCTGGAGGCGTGTTCGTCGCAGGCTAGGAGAAATAGTGGACAGAATCGGTCCTGTATTCGCGTTAGGCTGCCGCCATGCCTCGACCAACCGGCCGCGTGCTGACACTCCTGGAGCTGCTGCAGTCGGGCGGCACCCGGACGGTGGCCGAACTCGCCGACCGGCTCGGCGTCGAAGGGCGCACCGTGCGCCGGTATGTGGACCAACTGATCGACCTCGACGTGCCCGTGGAATCGGTGCGCGGCCGCTACGGCGGGTACCGGCTGGCTCCCGGGTACCGCCTGCCTCCGCTCATGCTCAGCGACGACGAGGCGCTGGCCGTGGTGCTCGGCCTGGTCGCGGGCCGCCGAGCAGGGTTGACGACGACGGAGCGCACGGCAAGCGAGACGGCGTCGGCGAAGATCCGGCGGGTGCTGCCCAAGCACATCGCCCGTCGGCTCGAGACCCTCCTGGAAGCTCTCGCCTTCACGGAGCAGCCCGGCGAGTTCGACACCCCGGACGCTGGGGTCCTGCTCACGATCGCCGATGCGGTGCGCCACCACCGACCGGTCTCGATCCGCTACACCGACCGTGACGGACGGCGCAGCGAACGCACGCTGCACGCGTACGGGATCGTCGCCCATGCGGGCCGGTGGTACGTCACGGGCAAGGACGCCCAGATCGGCGAGGACCGAACCTTCCGGCTCGATCGCATCGCAGACGCACGGACCCTGCCCGGCTCGTTCGAAGCGCCAGTGGGTCCCGGTCCGGAACAGCGCGTGTTGTCAGGGTTCGCCACGGCCGAGTACCAGCATGAGGTGACCTTGCGGATCCACGGGACAGTTGAGCAGATCCGCGCCCACCTTCCGGCCAGCGTCGCGAGCCTGGAGGAGGACGAGTCCGCGGCCGGCGAGGACCGCGCGACCGAGCGCTGGCTGCGCGTCGAGCTGCGGGCGGAGCGGCTCGACTGGTTGCCCCCGGTACTCGCCTCGCTCGACCGGCCGTTCGTCATCGAGCGCCCCGATGAACTCCGCGACCTCGTCACCGCGCTCGCCGATCGCCTCACGTCCTACGCCGCCGAGCCTGACCGCGAGGAACCCATGTCATGAGATGGCCCACCTAGACCTCGATGTAGGCCACGACGACGACCGTCCTGAGGGCGGTCACGAAGTACAGGACCCGGACGGACTCGACTTCGTCGGTGTACTGGCGGAGCCGGGGGCCGGCGGCGCCGCCGCCGGGGATCGGTTCGCCGACCTCCGGGTCGACTGAGATGACGACCAGGGCGCGGTCCAGGGCGTGGACCTCGGCCTCGCGGGTGATGTTCGCCAGCTGCTGGGCGGCGGAGTCGGAGAACGCGATCCGGGCACGGCGCGGGCCGTACCGTGCTGCCATCAGGCGACGGCCGGGCGCTGGGCGGCGAGGCGGGCGAGGTGCTGTTCGCGCAGCTCCTCCCACGGGGTGCAATCCTCCACCGGCGGCAGGCCGTTGGCGGCGATGTCCTCCAGGACGGCGGCGAACTGGTCGGCGTTGGCACGGGTCCGGGCGGCGTACGCGCGCACCGCGTCGGCGGCTGCGGGGTCCAGCTGCTGCCGGGCGGTGTCGGCGGGGGCCGGCTGTTCGCTCATCGGGGCTCCGTGGGGCGGCGCGGAACTGGTACGCCTCCCACGGTATCCCCGGACCTCACGGGTGGGGACCACTCCGACCACTGCGGGAATCCCGCGCGCGTGGACGGCGCATGCCGTCAGACTCCGGCGGCGTGCCGGCGACGGAGCCGCCGACCTGCGCCGACCGTGCCCGCCCGAGCGGGACTCCGGCAGCCGGCCCGGCTGCGCGTCGTACGGGCCGGCGTGAGAGGGTCGGGCCCCGGCTCCGGGATGGACCGGGGACGGGGAGGTGGGGCGTATGGCCGGAAGTGCGGCCACCGGCGGCGTGGTGCTCGTGGCGGACGACGACGCCGCCATCAGGCGGTCACTGGAGCGCGGGCTGCGGCTGAGCGGCTTCACCGTGCTGCTCGCCGCGGACGGGCCCGGCGCGCTCGCGCTGCTCGCCGGACGGAGCCCCGACGTCCTGGTCCTGGACGTGTCGATGCCCGGGCTGACCGGTACGGAGGTGTGCCGGACCCTGCGGGCGCGGGGCGACGAGACGCCCGTCCTGATGCTGTCGGCCCTCGACGAGCTCGCCGACCGGGTCGCGGGGTTGCAGGCGGGGGCGGACGACTACCTGGTCAAGCCGTTCGCGCTGGAGGAGCTGGTGCTGCGGCTGCGCGCGTTGTTGCGCCGCCGTCCGGCGGGGCCCGCCGGGCCGGCCCCGGACGCGCCGCTGCGGGCGGGCCCGCTGGTGGTCGACCCGGCGACCCGCGAGGTGCACCGCGACGGGGTCGCCGTGCACCTCACCCGCCGGGAGTTCGAGCTGCTGGCCACCCTGGTGCGCAATGCGGGCATCGTCCTCACCCGGGACCAGCTGCTGGACCGGGTGTGGGGCTACGACTTCGAGGTCCGCACCGACGCCGTCGACACGTTCGTCAGCTACCTGCGCCGGAAGCTGGAGGAGGGCGGGCGGCCGCGCCTGATCCATACCGTGCGCGGTGTCGGCTTCGTCCTGCGCACCACTGCCACCACCACCATCGCCACCGCCACCGCCACCACCGCCACCGCCACCGCCACCACCGTCGACGACGACGGCCGGAGCGGCGCATGAAGCTCGCCGCCCGGGTCGCGGTCTCGGTGACCGTGGTCGTGCCGCTGCTCGTGCTCGCCGCGGGCCTGCTGCTGCTCGGTCTCGTCCAGCGGGACCTGCGCCAGCAGCAGGACGCCCGACTGCAGGACCGGGCCTCGGCGGTCCTCCCGGACGTCAGGGCGCTGCTGAACGCCGACCGCAACGACCGGCCGAAGGTGGAGCAGAACCAGCAGCGCAAGGTCCTCGGCGGCGTCATGGACGCCGGGATCCGGGTCCGCAACGCGCAGGCGTCGGTCGTGCTGGAGGGCGGACCGCAGCCCGCCGACGCGGTACGGCTGCCGGAGCAGACCCCGGACGGCCCGGTCACCGTCCGGGCCAAGGGCCGCGCCTGGCGGGTGCTCAGCGTGCCGGTGGCCGGTCCCGCGCCGGGCACGCTGTGGCTGTTCGCCCCGGCCTCGGCGACGGATCCGCAGCTCGCGGCCCTACGCCGGCGCGTCCTGCTGGTCGCCGTACTGGCGGCCCCCGTGTCCGGCCTGGTGGCGTACGGGCTGGCCGGGCGCGCCACCGCCTCCGTGCGGCAGCTGAGCCGCCGGGCGGCCGCCCTCGACCCGGCGGCGGGCGCCGCGGCCTTCGCCCCCGCGCCGGCCGGCGTGGCCGAGGTGGACGAGCTGTCCGCAGCGATCGCCGGGCTACTGGCCCGCTACGACGAGCAGGCCGCCAGGACCGCACAGGCGCTGGACACCGCCCGCTCCTTCTCCTCGGCGGCCTCGCACGAGCTGCGCACGCCGCTCATGAGCATGCGGACCGACCTCGACGTCCTCGCCGCGCATCCCGACCTGCCCGCCGAGGAGCGGGCGGAGGTGGTGCAGGACCTGCAGAGCGACCACGCGCGGCTGCTCGAACTCCTGACGGCCCTGCGCATGCTCGCCCTCGGCGACCTGGTGGACGTCTCCGCGTACGCCCCGCTCGACCTGTGCGAGCTGGTGGACTCGGCGGTCGGAGAGGCCGCCCGCCGCCACCCGGAGGCGCGGTTGAGCGCCGATCTACCCGCCGAGCTGCGGCTCTTCGGCTGGGAGGCGGGGCTGCGGATCCTGTTCGCCAACCTGCTGGCCAACGCCGTCGTACACGGCCGCCTCCCGCAGGAACCGCCGCGGATCACCGTACGGCTCCGGGCGGAGGACGGCAGTGCCGTCCTCACCGTGGACGACGCGGGCCCCGGCATCCCGGCCGCCGAGCGGGAGGCGGTCTTCCAGCGGTTCCACCACCGCCCGGGCAGCCCCGGCTCCGGGCTGGGCCTGACCCTGGTCGCGCAGCAGGCGTCGCTGCACCACGGCACCGTCACCGTGGAGGACGCGCCGGACGGCACGGGCGCGCGGTTCACCGTACGCCTCCCCCTGCCCGTTGCGGACTCCCCCGCCCCGCCGCTGCCGGTGCGGCGCGCCTGGATCGCGTCGTCGGACGCCTGAGCCCGGCGGGCGCGGGGGCGGGCGGAGGTCGAGCGTCGGGGGGTCGGGGGGTGGGGGGTGGGGGGTGGGGGGGTCGGGGGGTGGGGGTTCGGGAGTCGGGGGTCGGGGGTGGAACGGTCACAAAGAAACCACAAGAACGGTCCCTACGTTGCTGCCCGGCCGCGGGACCGCCCGTGCGGCGGCGGCCGAGTGCACACCGACACCGAAGGGGAACCCGCATGCTCACGAACCGCAGGACCGCTGCCGCTCTCGGCACCGTCGTACTGGCCGGTGCGCTGCTCGGCGCCTCGCCCGCGCAGGCCGACACCGGTGCCGGCACCCCGTCCGCCGCGCCGTCGGCGAAGGCCGCGCCGAAGGGCGACGGCGCCGAGGCCCTCTGCAAGCGCCTCCCGAAGGTCGAAGCCCGGATCAACGCCGCCCTCACCCGGCTGAACGGTGACGTCACCGTGCCCGGGTCGATCGCCCGGCTGGAGAAGCGCGTCGCCGAGGCCAAGGCCGCCGGGCACACCGAGGTGCACACCTACCTCAACGACCGTCTGACCGCCCGCAAGAACATGCCGGCGACCCTGCAGAAGCGCCAGACCGACCTGAAGGGCGTCAGCGCCTGGTGCGCCGCCCGGGGGACCAAGTGACCGCCCGGATCCGCGGCGCCGCCGCACTCGCGGCCCTGGCCGCCGGAGCGGCGCTGCTCCTCACCGGCTGCGGCGGCGGGGCGGAGTCCGCGCCCGCCGGGCAGTCCGGGCAGGTCGCGGACATGCAGCAGAAACTGGACGCCGCCGAGCAGGCGGCATCCGCCGCGGACCGGGACGCCACCGAGGACAACTGAACCGGACCTCGGCCGCCCGTGCCGTCCCGGGAGCACCGGGGTGCACCACGCACCGGCGCTCCCGGACGTCCCGCCACCGCACGGCGGGCTACCCGACCCCGGGTGCGTCAGTGGAACGGGTGGGACCGCTGGCTCGGACCGGGAGGATCGAAGGTCACGCCGTTCTCGTCGAGCGCGTTGAAGACGGTCACGCGACCGGTCTCGAAGGCGAAGCTCACGTCGACGTTTCCCCGAGCGACGTCCCTGCCCGTCCATTCGAGCAGTTCGGCACCCTTGAGCGGCAGCCCCCGCAGGGCCCGGAGTTCAGGAAGGGGCTCGGAACGCCACTGCAGGTCGAAGCCGGGCCACTGGACCGGACGAGTGGGGTCGACCGTGTTCCACGTGAGGGAGAGTTCACCGAATGTGTGGTGGTTGATCTCGACCTGCTCGCCGTCGAAGTCGAACAACACCGGGCAGTCGCAGAACCACTCGTCGTCCCTGAGGTCCCAGACCATCCAAGCCCTCGTGAGCGTCCGGCCGGCGAGACCCCGCAGGCGACTCCCGTGCTCACGCACGACGTCACGACGGTCGTCCCACCACACCGGCCGGTAACCCACGACGCCAAAATCGAACACGGCACCATCCTGCCAGAGCTGCCCCGGGCCGGGGTCAGACGATCCAGGCCCCGTCCCGCATGGAGGTGCCGGCCCGGCAGCTCGTGCTCCTCGTGCTCCTCGTGCCACGCCTGTACCGCACGCGGCCGCACACGGAAGTAGCCGTACGAGCTCGTCGGCGGAAGCCACCCAGACGTCCGTTTCCCTTTCCAGACGGGCCAGTACGTCGTGCTGACGCTGATCGGGACCGCGCGGAAGGTGGTCCGGACCGGCCGCGGGGACGACGGCCGGCCCTCGGAGTGATCTGGCTCACATGCTGTCACGGCGGCCGATCGTCCGGTGTCTCGTGGTCGACCCGCTGGACACGGAGGAGACACCATGAGCGAGCAGACCCACGTCGTCGTGATCGGCGGCGGGTACGCCGGCGTGATGGCCGCCAACCGCCTGACGCAGCGCGACGACGTGACCGTGACCCTGATCAACCCGCGCCCGGCTTTCGTCCCCCGGCTCCGCCTTCACCAGCTGGTGGGCGGAACCCACGAGGCGGTCGTCGACTATCGCGGGATCCTTGCCGAGGGCGTCCGGCTGGTCGTCGGCACCGTGACCCGGATCGACGCGGCCGGGCGGAACGTGGCGCTGGCGAGCGGCGGCACCCTCGGCTACGACTACCTGCTGTACGCGGTGGGCAGCGGCAGCGCCGAGCCGGGCGTCCCCGGAGCGGCCGAGTTCGCACACCCGATCGCGACCCTGGAGGCGGCGCAGCGCCTGCGGTCGGTGCTCGGCGCCGCGCCCGCGGCGGCTGCGGTGTCGGTCGTCGGCGCCGGGCCGACCGGCATCGAGACGGCGGCCGAACTGGCGGAGCAGGGCCGCCGGGTGACCCTGGCCTGCGGCGGCGTCCTCGGGCCCTACCTGCACCCCCGGGCGCGGCGTACGGTCGCCAGACGGCTCGCCCGGCTCGGGGTGACCGTCCTGGAGGGACCCGACACCAAGGTGACGGCGGTGACGCGTGACGCCGTACGGCTCCGGGACGGCCGCGAGCTGCCCAGTGCGGTGACGATCTGGACCGCTGGATTCGGCGTGCCGGACCTGGCGGTGCGCAGCGGGCTGCGCACCGACGCGGCAGGACGCCTACTCACGGACGAGACGCTGACCAGCGTGGCCGACGAACGCATCGTCGCCGCCGGGGACTCGGCGGCACCGTCGGACCTGCCGTTCCGGATGAGCGCCTATGGCGCGGGATGCCTGGGCGCCCACGCCGCCGACACCGTGCTCCGGCGTATCGCGGGGGAGCAGCCCGCGCCCGTCGACCTGTCGTTCCCCGCCATGTGCCTCAGCCTGGGGCGCCGGGCCGCCGTCTTCCAGCTCGCCCACAAGGACGACACGGCGATGCGGCTCTACGTCGGTGGCCGCGCAGGAGCGAAGCTCAAGGAGCTCAGCTGCTCGTTCAGCGTCAAGCACCTGGCCAACGAGGCACGCAAGCCCGGTACGCACAGCTGGCCCGCGGGCGACAAGCGCCGGGAACAGCTACTGGTGCAGGCGCAGTTGCAGTCGCAGTCGCAGTCGCAGACCGAGCGCGGTCGGGCGTCGACCGCCGCCGAACGGGCAGCCTGACCGACGGCCACCCGGGCCTCAGACGGAACGAGAGACGAGTAGACGAGACATGACCGACCACACCGCCACGGACCCGGCGACCGAGACGTTCGTCGCGCACCGCAACCTGCTGTTCACCGTCGCCTACGAGATGCTCGGCTCGGCCGCCGACGCCGAGGACGTCCTCCAGGAGACCTGGCTGCGCTGGGTCGGGGTCGACCTCGACCACGTACGCGACCAGCGCGCCTACCTGGTGCGGATCACGACCCGCCAGGCGCTCAACCGGCTGCGCAGCATGAAGCGCCGCAGGGAGGCCTACGTCGGCCAGTGGCTGCCCGAGCCGCTGCTCACCACGCCCGACGTGGCCGAGGACGTCGAACTCGCCGAGAGCATGTCGATGGCGATGATGCTCGTCCTGGAGAGCCTCTCCCCGACCGAGCGGGCCGTGTTCGTGCTGCGCGAGGTCTTCGACGTCGGGTACGACGAGATCGCCGAGGCCGTCGGCAAGTCCCCCGCCGCCGTCCGCCAGATCGCCCACCGCGCCCGTCGGCACGTCGACGCACGCCGCCCCCGCAGGACGGCGTCCGCGAGCGAGACCCGGGCTGCCCTGGAGTCGTTCCGGCGCGCCCTGGAAACCGGGAACCCGCAGGCCCTCCTCGACGTGCTCGCCCCCGACGTCGTCCTGCTCAGCGACGGCGGCGGCATCAAGCGGGCCGCGCCCAGGCCCGTCGTCGGCGCCGAGAAGTTCGTCCGCTTCTACCTCGGCGGCACCGCCAAGGCCGGGGCCACGATCGCCTGCGAACCCACCGTGGTCAACGGCAACCCAGCACTCGCCGTGTACGTCAACGGCGCGTTCGACGCCGTCATGGCCGTACGCGTCGAGGACGGACGCATCACCGGCCTCTACTTCGTCCGCAACCCCGAGAAGCTGACCCGGGTCACCTCCGAGACCCCGCTCACCCTGCGCTGAGACCGACGGCGGCCCGAACACCGCCCACCACCACACACACCGCACACACCGCACACACCGCACACACCGCACACACCGCACACACCGCACACACCGCACACACCGCACACGAGGGGGACCACACCATGGCGAGACGGACGACAACGGCGGCCGCCCAGGGCGGCGGCCTGACGTTCCTCAGGACCGCGACGGCCCTGCAGACCCTGGCCCTGTTCTTCCAGGCGACGACCGCCGGCATGCTGCTGTCCACTTCCTACGGCGAGACGCTGCACAGCGTCGGAGCACGCGTGATGTACGGCGCCTCGATGCTGTACGTACTCGCCGCGGTCCTCGCGTGGCGGCCGGGCGGCGGAACGCCCCGCCCCGTCCTGCACGCCACCGGCTTCCTCGCCCTCGCCTCGGTGCAGGTGGTCCTCGGCATCGCGCACATGCCCTCGCTCCACGTCCCCCTCGGCGTGCTGATGTTCGGCCTCAGCACCGTGGCCCTCGCCCGAACGCCGGCCGCCCGGCGCCTCAAGCCTGGTACGTGAATTCGTCGCCCGGGCCGGTGGGCGACGTGGCCACGCCGACCGTCACGGTGACGTCGACCGTCTTCGTATCGTCCGCGATCACCTCGTCGAGCAGCCGGAGCGGCGCCGTCGCCTTGATCAGGGTCGAGGACTCGACGCAGACGTCGTGCGCGGTGTGGTCCTTGAACCGCACCGACGCGTCCGCTGCGAAGCCCGAACCTTCGATGGTGACCCGCGTGCCGTGCTGCCCGTTGCGCGGGACGACCGAGCTGACCACCACGGGCGCGGGCCCGTCGTAGGCGAACTGCCCGAGCGGGACGGCGGGCGACGTACCGAGCAGGTTGGTGACGCGGACGTCGACGATGCCGACCCCCTCGGGCGCCATCGCCGTGATCCAGCTGCCGGACAGGTCGATGGCGTACTCGGTGCACGGGATCGGGCCGAAGTCGACGACGCTGTCCGGGGTGAAACCGCTGCCGCTGATGATGATCTCCCTGCCTCCCTGCCCGGCGGTGGGATTCACCGCGGTCACCCTCGGGCCGGCGGGGACCGGGGGTGCGCCCAGCAGGTGCAGGTACGAGAAGTTGGAGTGGGGGAACGCGACCTGGCCCAGGAAATCGCTGGTGGTCTTGTTGATGAGGAACGTGTCGTACCAGGAGTAGTTCCCGTTCCACTTGACGGGGGTGTCGGCATCGGGCTGGACGTAGACGTTGTCCTTCTTGAGCAGGTCGATCTCCGTCAGGAGGAGCTTCACCGTGTCGTTCGCAACCGGTTCCGGGTACCACTTCCTGGCGACGAGCAGATCGGACCAGGCCAGCGGGACCACGTCGTACGCGTTGACGTGGCGCTCGTGCAGGCTCCACTGCCGGTCGTCGACGTAGTCGGCGAAGCCCTGCAGGCCGGCGGTGGGGGCGGCGAAGGTGATGAGCGCGAACTGCGGCGTGTTCGGCGCCCAGGTCCGGGCCTGGAGGTACGCGGCGAGCATGGTGGCGATGCAGCCGCCCAGGCTGTGACCGGTCACGTAGACCGTCGGCCGGGGCGCGGACGGCACGAACGCGAGGAGGGCGGCCAGTGCCTGCGTGAGCGTGGCGCCCACCGGGATGACGTCGTCCGGCACCTGCCCGGCGGGCACCGCCGTGATGCCGCGCGCATTGGCGACCTGCGTGAACGCGGCCATGGCGCCCGCCGAGACGGCGAGCTCCGTCGATCCGTCGGGGAGGAACGGCACCACCGTGCCGACGTCGAGGTCCTCCATCATGTCGGCCGGATGGGAGACCGTGCCGCGGACGGCCACGGCGATCTGGTTCGAGCCGTCCGAGTTCCAGGCGATGTACGCGAGGTTCGCATTGTCCGGGCTGAGCCCCAGCCACTTCAGCTGCCACGTGCCGCCCGTGGCGAGCGCGCCGTCTTGCAGCAGCGCGGTGATGCCGACCCTGGCGCGCAGGGCCTGCTCCTCCCGGGTTTCACCCGACGGCCGGGGGACCGCCGCGGTGGCGGCGATCGCGGAGAGGGTCATGGTGACCTGACCGGGGGTCGGGACCGACCGGGCCGACTGAGCTGACTGGGCCGACGTCGTCATACGTGCTCCTTGCGTCTCGACGGAGCGCAGCGGGAGAGGGCGGCCGATGGCCGCCACTGTGCACGGCCCCGGGAAACCTCAACACCGTGCCCGTACCCGTACCCGTACCCGTACCCGTACCCGTACCCGTGCCCCGGCTTCGTTCGTGTTGCCCGCCTGCATCCTCGTGCGCGACGCGGCGCCCGAAGCGTTGCGACCCCGCGCAGCGTCGGATTTCAGGCTCCTGGCCCAGTACCTGCCACAGCGGCCGACACCCAAAATGCAGCCTTGGCCGCACTCCGCAAACACGATGGCCAGGATCTGGGTTCTTGGAGGGGGAGGCAGCGGGAAATACTGACGGCCATCGCGCCGCCCGGTGACACCCCCCCGGCAGGCCGCCCACTTCCAGGGACCGCCGGGCCTCTGCCCCTAGGAACAAGCACTGGCCGGCGGGCATGCGGCGGTCTTGTGCCAGATTCTCTCGGCATGGGTAAAGCAGACTATCCCCGCGGGTGCGGGGAGCAGGCGACGGTGACCGTGTTGGCTGACGCGTCGACCGGGTCATCCCCGCGGGTGCGGGGAGCAGGGTTGTCCGATCTATCCCGGCCAGCTCGGCGAGGGGTCATCCCCGCGGGTGCGGGGAGCAGTTCGTGAACTTGTCCACCGTCTCGTCCCGGGGCGGGTCATCCCCGCGGGTGCGGGGAGCAGGCCCCGCGTCCCAATACCCGGGAATCAACCAGAGGGTCATCCCCGCGGGTGCGGGGAGCAGACTTACTGACCTGCCACTTTAGGTGAGCTTGAGGGCATTCTCGAGTACTTTCACCGACTCCGGCACTTCGGGAGAAACACCGTAGATGTCATCACCGGGCCGACGGTCTCGGTGATCGCCGAAGCCGAGCAGGTGCTGGGGACCTGGTCGAGCTCGCTGCCATGGGCGTGGACCTGACCACGATAGGCCGCGGACCGGCCGACGGCAGTGTCCGCCGCATCCACCTCCCGGGTGGAGGCAGCGGTGGTCGCTGTCCTCGACGTTGAACACGTAGTGGCCTTCCTGCCTCCCGACGACGCGGACTCAAAAACGAGCAGCCGGCCTCTGTCACCAGATGGAGGCTGCTCGTCCCTTCATCCTTACCAGCCAAGTCCAGTTCTCTGAATTTCGATGTTCTGCCTCGAAGGCAGGAATAGGGCCGATAGGGTTTCTCCGCAAGGCCCTTTGCAGCAGGTTTGTTGTCACAGTGCCGCTCGTCGGCACGCCCTCCCGAGAGGTGAGTGCGTGCCGAGGCGTGCGCATAGTGCGCACCCCTGTTCGAAGGGAGGGATGCCGAAGTGGGTCCTGACAGGGAAGGCAGGCCGCTGCATCGGAAGCGTTGGTGGCGTCGGTTCGTGCGCACACGACGTGTGTTCTGGGCCTTCGCCCCGTTCGCAGCCGTGGCGGCGTCGAGCGTGGATATCGTTCGCGCTCTGCTGGGGTAGCCGTCTCGGACGTGGAGCGAACACGTCCGCGAAGGCCGTCCAGGGCGGGGCCCGTGGGGGGGAGTTGACCCCCGCGGGGCCCGGCTGATAAACAAAAGAATCGCAGCCCACGACAAAA
>NZ_JBHXTC010000004.1:187708-242155 GCF_042677605.1 Streptomyces sp. NPDC127106
GGGGGGCGGGTGGGGTGGTTTTTTTTAATCTCCCCCGGGGGTGATTAGGGTCGGCCATGGGGGGGGGGGGCGGGGGGGGGCGGGCCCCCCCCCCCCCCCCCCCGCCAGTCCAGGGCGGGCCCGTTGCGGGGAAGTTGACCGCAGCGGGCCCCTGCCGTAGCCGCAATTGGACTACTCAGGTCACGGGAAGCAAGTTTTCGTCTTCCAGCGATTCCACGCTACCGCAGCACCCAACGTTGTGTGGAGTACTCCACAACTAATTTCCGCCTAGCTGCACGCGCAAAATTCGGCACGATTCCCGGCTGATGCGGCCCCCAAGCGGGGCCGTCCTCAGTTCCGCCGCTCCCAGAGTTGTCTCCTGCCTCCTCGTATGCGGCACCTGAGGTGCCGACCAAACATCGCCACCGAGACGAGCCGCCTGCCGGAGCGCCGGAGCGCCGGAGGGAACAGCGAAGTGCACGGCACGGATGCACCGCCAAGGCGGGATATACCGCAGGTGCGGGGCAACTCGCCCAGGGCCTCCTCGCGAGGCATCCCCGCGGGTACGGGACCGGCCGCCAGCCAGCACCCCACCAGGAGGCATTGGAATCATCCCCGCGGTGCGTGCAGCAGAGCACCCTTTGACGTTTAAGGGAGGCCGGGCCAGCGCCAACCCCCTCAGGTGCAGGGAGCAGTTCAGCCCATCCGCCCCGGCGCCGCGGTACAGGGGGCCATCCCCGCGGGTGGGTGTGCGGGGAGAGCAGTGGTGTTCGGTCTAACCGCTGCCGAATCGGCGTCGTTTGGATGCCTTGCTCCAGCCTGATGTCGGCCGCGGTTGCCGGGTGGCGCGGTCGCTTGGGCGGTGGATCAAGGTGATGCCCTCGCAGTCGACGGGTTGCCACTTGTGGTCGTGCGCCTCGAAGGCGAAGCCCTGTTCGGTGTCGGTGTTGTACGCCAGGAGGGCCCGTCCGATGCCCGCGTACTGCTTCACCTCCCCCCACAGCGCTGCCCTTATGCGGGCCGAGGGGCCGCCGATGAAGACTCCTGGGGAGATTTCGAGCAGCCAGCGGGTGAGGAAGCCGCGGAGGCCGATCGGGCAGTGGGTCAGGACGATGACCGTCACCAGGTCACCTCGTCGGCGTAGTTGCGGCCGGCAGGGACGGTCACGTCCCGGTCCGACTGGAGGGCGACCCGGTCGTCGGTGTCGTGGCCGACGCCGGGGCCGTCGGGCTGGAGCAGGAGTTTGATGTCGTCGACGCAGCGGTCGAGCAGGCGGGTCCTGTTGATGGCGTCGCGCAGGGCGCGGCGGGTACGGGAGCCGATGTCCTCGTCGCTCTCGGCTGCTACGTCGAACGCAACGGGGATGCCGATCTCCGTCTTGTAGAGGTCGGCGATGTCCATGACGAACGAGAGCTCGTGCCCCGAGTGGACGAATCCGAGGCCGGGAGAGCAGCCGAGCGCGGCGACGACGGCGTGTGCGACGCCGTACATGCACTGGGCCGCTGCCGTGACGGCCTGGTGGGCGCATCGCCGGCCGTGAAGTCGCCGGGGACGTAGTGGCGTCCGCGCCACTGCACACCGAGCGGTACGCGGTTGCGTTCGCCGGTGGTCGGTCCGGTCTTGTCGAAGCGGTGTCGACGCTCGTCGCGAACCACCAGCTGGTGTTCGTCGCCCTGCTGCAAACGGCGGCGCTCTGCGGGGGTTTCGAGGATGCGGAAGCCTGCCTGCTCCTGTCGGGCGAGGAGCCAGGCCGCCTGGTAGCGGGGCGTGCGGTGCGCGGCGCGCATGCGGTCCTCGTCCGGCGTGCGGCGGACGTGGTGGACGGGGTTCGCCGTCAGTCGGAAGTCCCAGGTGCTGCCCTTGGCGAGCCCGTCGAGGAAGGACTTGTAGTCGTACGTCTGCCAGGTGGCGGTGGTGGGCCAGCCGGCTTGTTCCACGAGGTGGGTGAGGTCGGGGCGGTCTTCGCTGACGATGAAGAGCGCGGTCTCCGCCCGCGCGGTGCGGTCGAGGCGCCACAGTATGCGTGAGGTGTTCTCGTCGCTGGGCAGGACGCCTGCGAAGGAGGACATGACTGCGGCGTGCATGCGCTGCGGTGAGGCGAGGAGGTGGCGGGCTCCCTGCGCGCGGTGTTGATTCGGAATCGGGTCAGGTGCATCAGCGGCCGTCCAGCGGGGGCTGCGTGGGCAGCGGGGCGAGGTGGGCTTCGGGGGTGTGTCGGGGCAGGGGAACGGGCACGGGCACGGGTACGGGCGTCGCCGGCCGTCGCGCGGTGTGCTTCGGCTGTCTTCCGGGTCGGAAGTGCGGGTTGTCGACGTCGACGGAGGTCGCGACGACGCTGCGCAGCGCGTACCGACGGTGGGCGGGGTCGAAGCTGAGCGGCTGGTCCCGGAGCGTGCTCGCGACTCGGGTCCGCCTGCGGCCTCGGCCAGGAGGGACAGCGACACCGTGGCCTGACGGTGGCGCTGCTTCTGGTGCCATGCGGCGGCCTGCCACGGCTCGTCGCGCAGCCCAGGTACGGGAGGTAGGCGGGGGCGCGTACGGCCGTGTGCAGGGCCCGGACGAACCCGTCGTCACCCGCGACGGCCGCGACGAACACGGCATCGGCGAGGTAGAAGCGCTCCGAGACGGGCATCGCCTTCCCGGTGTCGGCGTGGTGGGCGGTCTGGAAGTCGCGCAGGCGGGTGCCCGGCTGGTCGATGCGGACGGCGAAGGAGAGCTCGGCCAGGTCGGACGGGTCAGCAACGCGCTGGCGGCCCAGTGCGGCGGCGAGCAGCCCGATGACGCCGCTCTTCGTCGGTGCCGTCTCCGTGGTGCGACGACCAAAGCGGGCGGAGGACCCCCATGCTTGCAGGGGTCCGGCCAAGCGGAGGACGAGGACGCTCATCCACGCTTCCCCAGACGGTCGGTCACGGTTGTGCGGGGTCCACTCGTCCCACAACCGCTCCGCCATGGCGGCCGAGTCGGCCATGTGCCGCCGCAGCGGGAGCCACTTCGCCGAGTCCTTGTCGTGCTTGGCCCAGACGCTACGAGCGGCAGGCGTCAGCGCAGCACCCCAGTGCGTTGAGTCGTGGTGCATCTCGGTCCCCCCGGACCGCAGTTCTCACCGCCCCCGGCGAGAGTCCCCTTCCCGCCGGAGCGCGGGCCCCTTCTCTTCGCCCTCAAGCGGGGAGGGGAAGGGAGCCCGTTCATGATCGGGGCATCGCAAGCGCCCCGAACGTCATTTGGCCGAGATCAGTCGTGTGAGTGAAATCCACAGGATGACGACCAGAACGACGGCGAGCGTGGTAATGAGCACAGCGAAGCGGATCCAGGCTTCCACCGACACCTGCGATCCGGCACCAACCGTGAGTACGGCAACGAGTACGGGCAGCAGCCACGATTGTGACTGCTGCCCGCGGTGTCCTGGGAGTTCGTGGGGCGTAATGTGCGAGTCATTCGCGGATCCTTGCCGTGGGCAAAGGTCGAGCCCGTCACGTGCCTTTCTCGGACTCCACGACGATGGGCTCGACTTGCGCGATGGCGCAGGCTACGACGCCCCAAGGGTTCCTGAGACGCCATCAGGCACCGACGCTACCACATCTGGCGTTTTTGACCGTTTTGCCGGATTCTTTCAAAGTGATGAACCAGCGGCCTCGATCGAGCTAAAGTCACAGCTCACGAAGCCTGCTCCCCGCACCCGCGGGGATGACCCCTGACGGGGTAGCGCCGAGGTAAGCCCAAGGGCCGCCCGTTCTTGGGCTTGGCGAGTGTGGTGGTCGGTCAGCTCACCGCAGGCTGGCAGCCGGGAGGGCGTTGACGCGGCTCTCGCACACGCCATTCGTATCGCGGTCGACCGGCGACTCCTCGACCTCTGCCAGGTCCTCGACGGTACCGCGGCGCTCCCGGCCCAGCGCAAGGCCCGCCGCGCCGCGGCTGACGTCATGGCCGCGGGCGAGGGCGGCGATGTGTTCCAGGTACACGGTGCGCACGTCGTCGGCCTTCGTGGCTGGGACGGCGGGTCGGCGCCCGCCCTTGTTACCCTTTCGCCTCGGCGGCCCGCAGCCCGTCGTAGGTCAGTTCGCGCTGGAGTTCGCCGGCTGCACCATGAATTTCACGGTGGACAGCAGCTCGCCGGTACGCGGGTGGCGGGCGGTGAGGTCCATTGCGGAGAACGCGCCATCGTGAATGCACAGGGCGAGGCGGTCGCGGTGCAAGGCGTCGAGCACGTCGAGGATGTGTCCGGTGCCCGCACCCGGCGGAACATCTCGGAGATGTGCACAGCGTCGCCCGGCCGCGCGTGCGCAAGCAACTCGCCGAACTTCGGCTGCTCCAGCGGATGAAGGCTGCTGGTGGTCCCGGCCTGCTCCTCGGCCTCGATCCTGGCCTCGTCCAGCACCAGGTTCTGGCGGTCGGTCGGCTGCTGGTCGGTCGACACCCGCTTGTAGATAGGTTGGTTATGACGCTCCCCGTGGTGATGGTCGCATTCGATGCTAACTGTCAGCGAACGCTGTCATCAGTCGTCATCGGATCTGCTTGGATCGGCACCGCCGGGCGCCGGAAAGCCCGGTTCGTTGGACGCCCGCCGCGCCTGTCGTCATTCGTTCCTTTGACGACATCAAAGATGCGGAAGCCGAAGGTCGGCGGATCCAGGTCGGGCGAAGCCGGGTCGGATGGCTCGGCCACGGACGGGCCTGCCGCCGGGCGTCGTGGCGGCGAACGGGGTGAGAGTTCACCGATCCGTTCTCCGGGGCGGCCGCGACCTACGGCGGCGTGGTGCTGAGGTCCCGAGATGGGACCGTCGACGCCGGTCGTGTAGTGGTGGACCGAGCGCGGGCTTGACGCATTGTGTGCTCGTCTCCTCGCTCAGGGCGCCAGGCGAGGCGACCAGATGCCCTCCGGCAGTGTGCTCCGTGGCGCGCCGGTCCCCTCGCCGGATCTTCCCCCTTTTCCGGAGCGCGGCAAAGCAGCTCGCCCATAAGGCAGGCGGGCATCGGGAGTGCAATGAGCGATATACGGAACGGCGGAATGCGCGATACGTCGTACGGTCAGCCGCCATGGATTCAGGCGTAGGGACATAGCTTCACCAAGTAAGTCAAGACTTACCTTTAAGGAACTTTGACCGTATGGTGTGGCTCGAATCGAAGGAGCCCCCTGTTGTCGAAAATGAATGATCCCGCTGCGCGTGCGGTTGAGTCTGAGCAGGATTACGTGTCCTCCTTATACGAGTTGCTCGCCGAGCGGCTTTCTGAGGCGCGAGTACACCGAGCGAGTGTGCTGAATGCCCCGGCGGACAGCGCCGGTGAGGCATACGAGAGAGGAATCGCCGCCGAGCGCCTGGCCAAGGAAATCGGCCGGCTGGAGGGCGCCGAGAAGGGGCTGGTCTTCGGGCGCATCGACTGGACGGACGGCACGGCCCTGCGCATAGGGCGGATCGGACTGCATACGGAGGAGGACGACCTGCCTCTGCTCGTGGACTGGCGCGCGAACGCGGCGCGGCCCTTCTACGAGGCGACACCGGTCCACCCGATGGACCTGCGGCGGCGCCGGCACCTGCGCCTCGAGGAGCGCACGGTCATCTCGGTGAGCGACGAGCTGCTGGACGGGACCGCCCCGACCGACGAGGACGTCGTGGGGGACGGCCCGTTGACCGAGGCTCTATCGGCGCGGCGTACGGGCAGGATGCACGCGGCCGTCGCGACGCTGCAGGCCGAGCAGGACGAGATCGTCCGCTCCGCCCACCGCGGGGTGACCGTGGTGCAGGGCGGGCCCGGCACCGGCAAGACGGTGGTCGCCCTGCACCGGGCGGCCTATGTCCTGTACGCGTTCCCGCGCGCCGCGGAGGAGGGTGTCCTGGTGGTGGGCCCGAACGCCCGGTTCCTCGACTACATCTCCCAGGTCCTTCCCTCGCTCGGAGAGAACGACGTCGTTCTGGCGACCTGCCGGGAACTGGCCGGAGTGTCCACGGACTCGGTGGACCCGTTCGATACGGCGCGTCTCAAGGGCAGCTCCGACCTCGCCGACGCCTTGGCCGGCCTGCTGCGCGTCCACCAAGCCCCCACCGGTGACTTCACCGTGCGGGTCGGACAGGAACTGGTTCACCTGTCCGGCGAGGAAGTCGCCACGGCACGCGACGCCGCCGTGGCAGCCGCCCCGGGGCACAACCCCGCGCGCCAGGTGTTCAGGGAGCTCTTGGTCGACGCCGTCACCGATGCGATGCAACGAGACATGGGCGACCTCCTGGAGCAGATCGACGCCGATGCCGAAAAGATGACGGGCATGGACCTCGACCGGTTCACGGGAGCCGCCCAGCGCCGTGCCGAAGGTGCCGCAGACTCGGGTCCGGTCCACGAGCTGGACCTGGACGCCATCCGAGCCGATCTCCTCGACGACGCCGGCGTCGACCGGGCGGTCGAGGTGTTGTGGCCGCGGCTGGTACCCGGTGACCTCGTGAAGGCGCTCCTGACGAACGCCGGCGCCCTCGCCGAGCGCCTGCCCCGCCTGACCGCGCAGGAGCGGTCCCTTCTGCTGCGCGGTCCGGACGACCCGTGGACCGATGCCGATGTGCCGTTGCTGGACGAGGCGGCGAGCCTGGTCGACGGCCCACCCGAGCGGACGTACGGGCACGTCGTCGTCGACGAGGCGCAGGAACTGACCGCCATGCAGTGGCGGTTGATCGTCCGCCGCTGCCCGGCAAGGGCGATGACGCTGGTGGGTGACTTCGCCCAGGCAGGCCCGGTCGCGACAGCACGCGACTGGACGGAAGCACTGGGCCCCCACGTCGGACCGCGGTTCAAGCTGCACAACCTGACCGTCAGCTACCGCACCACGCAGGAGATCCTGGAGAGCGTCCGGGACCTGCTCACGCGGATCGCTCCGGACCAGAAGCCCACACGGTCACTGCGAAGCGGTGAGAGCCCCCGCACCGTGACCACACCTCCGGACGGGTTGGTCACCGCCGTCGTTCAGGAACTCCGCGCCCAGAGCACCGGGCACCCGGGCGAGCTTCTGGGAGTGATCTGCGCGGACAGCAGGGTGAGCGAGCTGACGGCCCAGGGCATCGCTCACCACGCACGCATCGTGCCGGCGTCCGAAGCGCGCGGCCTGGAATTCGACGGGGTCCTCGTCATGAACCCCGAGGAAATCATCACCGCCCGCCCCGGCGGGGAAAGGGACTTGTACGTAGCCCTGACCCGGGCCACCAAGCGCCTCTGCACCATCACCGTCCAGCCCGCCTGACGGATCGGCGCCCGCGTCGTCGCCGCGGGCACCGAGGAGATCGCGCAGGCCCTTGACGGTCGGGTAGGCGGGGTCGCCGTTCGGTCGGGCGGGGACCCCGTAGCCGGTGGCCGCGGCCTGCGGTGCGAGGAGGAAGCACTCGGCGTTCGGCGAACTGGCCGAGGCGATCCGACCGCATGCGGGCGAGGACGACCTACTGGGCCGCGCTGCACGGCTTGGCCACCCTCATGCGCGGAGGACGACTCCCGCGCGACCACCACCGGGAACGCCGCGCCCTGGTCGAACGGTTCACCGCCGCCGCGTGAGGCCCGGCCTCAACACCAGTGACCGGAAGAGGAGCCGGCGGCACGGTCACCCCGAGCCATCGGGCATCACGCCGGGAGGCGGAAGCCGTTGAAGAGGTCGTCCATACCGCGCAGGGCCAGCGGGGCGGGGGTGGCCAGGACGGCGAGGTCGCGGGCCGCCACCGCGACGGGGTTGCGGAGGGCGCCCAGGCGGCCGACCCGGCGGGCCCGGACGCGTACGGCATCGGTCCGGTCGCGCCGGGCGGCGGTGTACGCGGCGAGCGCGGCCGGGATGAGGTCCGCACCGTCCGCGCCCTCCGCGCCCTCCGCGCCCTCCGCGCTGTTCGTGCTGTCCGCGATCTCGCCGGCTGGAAGCAGGTGGGCGAGGACCGCCGCGTCCTCGATGGCCTGACAACCGCCCTGGCCGAGGTTGGGAGCCATGGCGTGGGCAGCATCGCCGAGCCAGACGATGCGGCCGTGGTGCAGGGTCGGGAGCGGGGCGGCCAGGTCGTGGAGGTCGTTCTGGAGGACGCCGGCAGGATCGAGGCGGCGGACGCGGTCCAGCAGTGCCGGAATCGGGTCGTGCCACGTGCCGAAGCGTTCCAGGAGTTCGGCGCGGGGATCGGCCGACCGGGTTCCGGCCGGGACGACGGCGGTGGCGTACAGGTAGAAGCGGCCGTCGGCGAGCGGGGTCACGCCGAACCGCTCGCCCCTCCCCCAGGTCTCGCTCATGTCCGATATCCCGAGATCCGGGGCGTCCACGAGGGTCCGCCAGGCCGTCTCGCCGATGTAGTGGAGTCCCGGGTGGGCGGGGAAGTACGCGCGGCGCAGCGGGCTGCGGATGCCGTCGGCAGCGACGACCAGGTCGGCGGGGAGGTCCGGTCCGGCCGCCGTGCGGACGGTCGGGCGGCCCGCGGCGTCATCGACAGCGGTCACGGCAGTGCCGAAGCGAACGGCCCCCGGCGGCAGCGCGGCCGCCAGAGCGGCCGTGAACGCCGGGCGCGGGACGGCGATCGGCGCCGTGCCGTAGCGGGCGGCCATGTCCGCGGTGGCGACCCGGGTGAGCCACCGGCCGTCGGAGCGGCGCACGCCCATCGTCGCGGGTATGGCGCTGCCGGCAGCGCGGGCGGCGCGTGCGGCGTCCACGCCGATCGCGTCGAGCGCGCGCAGGGCGTTCGGGGCCAGCCCGATGCCGGCACCGGTGGCGGGGAGTTCGGGAGCACGTTCGCACACGGTGACGTGCCAGCCGCGGCGATGCAGTGCATGGGCGGCCGTGAGGCCGCCGATTCCGGCACCGACCACCACTGCGCGTCGCTTCGGCATGCATCACCTCATCGTTCGGATCCGGCACCGCCCGCTACCACTCCAGGAGAAGAGGATAGGGACACGCTGCAAGCGTGCGTGCCCCGGCATGCGCTCGCGCGTGCTTCGGGTGCGCCGCGTCCGTTCGGGTGACCGGCACACCTTCGGCCTGGGGCGCGAACGTCGTTCCTTCCTACGTTGATCTCGCTCCGCAGGGAGCAGCCGCCAACGGGCCTCGCGGCCCGCCCGGCGTGCGCGTCCATATCCGTTCTGGAGGAACCGATGCGTCGACTCGTCCCGTTGTTCTTCGCCACCGTCACCGCAGCCTGTCTGGCCGTCGTGCCCGCGTCGGCCGAACCGGCTTCGTCCCCCGCGGCTGCGGCGGCCCGCGTGCACGCGGTGTCCACGTTCGAGGGATCGAACTGCCCGGCCGACAGCCTGTGCCTGTACCGGGACTACGGCTTCACCGGCGGCGGCATCGCGCTCCGGGCGGGCGACCACCTGCCGTGGCTGGGCGCCTACGGCTTCAACGACCTCATGTCCTCCTGGTCCAACGACAGCGGCACGGTCTGCTACTGGTGGACCGATGCCTACAGCGGCGGTGAAGGCCACGACATGCAGGACGGGTACCGCGTCAACGTGTTGCCGTCGGAGAACGACATGGCCTCCTCCGTCCGCTGCTACTGACACCGCTGCTGAGGGAGGGTGCGACGATCCTCCCATGCGAGAGACAGACGAGTTGGTCCACGTGGAAGATCCGGCGTGGCCGGAGCTTCAGGTGATGCTCGGGGCGAGCTCCGTGCCGGTGCAGGTGCTGCCCGCCGACGTCGACGAGGGACGCCGGTCCCTGCTGCAGATGCAGGTCACCGCGCGCTCCGTGCTGGGTGCCCTGACGCTGAACACCGGCGGGCTGCTCGTGGACGACGGGTGGGTGCGCGTGTACGGCGGGGGTTCGGCCGCGGGCGGCGGGCTCCCGAGCCTGGCGCAGGTCAACGGCTTCCCGGCGGCGTTCGATCCGGACTGGCATCCCGCGGCGGGTCTCGTCGTCGGCCACGACGTCGTCGGTGGCGTCTTCGCCCTGAACGGTGGTGATCCTGCGGCTGCGGGCCGGCCCGGGGCGCCGGGGCAGATGACGTACTTCGCCCCCGACACCCTGGCGTGGGAGGCGTTGGAGGTGGGCCACTCCGTATGGGTCTCCTGGCTGCTCTCGGGCGAGTCGCAGACGTTCTACGACGGCCTGCGCTGGCCCGGCTGGCGTGCGGAAACCACTGCCCTGGCGCTCTCGCAGGGCATCTCCGTGTACCCGTTCCTGTGGTCCGAGGAGGCCCGGGCCGACCTCGCCGCGACGAGCCGGTGCCCCGTGCCGATGCGCGAGCTCATCGGAGTCACCGCGGATTTCGCCCGACAGATGGGACCGTCCGACTCCGGGTTCCTCGGCGAGGTGTGACCCGGGCGTGAGCGGCTGCGCGCGAGGTCAGGCAGGGGCGCGCAGCCCCGCCAGCAGCCCGTCGAGCGGCTGCTCCGCGGCCCGCGGGTCCAGTCCGCCTCGAAGGTCGCCTCGAACACCAAGGGGGGCCGCCTGCCACCACTTCGACAGCTAGGCGGGGCTCTTCCGGGACGCCCTGAGTTGAGCGCGTTCAAAAACTCTGCCACGATACGTCGCCATGACGAGCTCACTTCTGCGGCCACGCGGCCGGACGCGTACGGGTCCCGGCGCCGGCACGGCGGTCCCGGTCGCGGGGAGCACCGCGCCGACGCCGATCCTGAACTGGGAGCACCCTCGGATGGGGGTCCTGCTCGGCGATCTCGCCGACGGCGGCGAAGGCGCTGCCGACGGCGCCTCCGGGCAGATCGCGGGGCTGCGCCGGGCCCACCGGCGGATCTCGCGCAGCATCCGCCCGGTCTACTCGGTCCAGGACGAACGGCCGGTGTCGGAGGTGCTGCGGCGGGGCCGCGGCTCGTGCAGCCAGCGGCTTGCGGTGCTGGAGGCCGTGGCGCGGGCCTCGGGGACGGCGACCCGGGTGCGCGGGCTGGTGGTGGACGGCTCGTTCTGGTACCCGCGCTTCCCGCGGATGCGGCACCTCGTCCCGGATCACGTGCTGCTGGCCTGGCCGGAGTTCCGCCTGGACGACCCGGCCGGGCACTGGCTGACCGTGTCGGAACTCTTCGGCGGACTGGAGCAACTGAGCGGTGCAGGCGGGGGCGGCTTCAGCAACGCCGGCCCGGAGACGCTGTTCGAGGCGCTGTCGCGGACCGCGATCGACTGGGACGGCACGACGACGGCCCTGTGCCCGGCAGCCGACGCCACCATCGGCCCCACCGCAGGCACCGCCGCCTGCGACCTCTCCGCCTACGTCCTCACCGACCTCGGCCACTTCGCCTCCCGTGACGAGCTCTTCGCCCGCCACGGCCAGACCCTGTGCACCATGGCCAGGCTCCTGGCCGAGCCGGTCCTGGGCCGCCACGCGGCCGGCGCCTGAGACGGCCTGCCGGTCACGTCAGTTCGCGGGCCGGCGGGCCCGTTTCAGTTGGCGGGCCGGCGGGCCCGTTTCAGTTGGCGGGCCGGCGGGCCCGTTTCAGTTGGCGGGCCGGCGGGCCCGTTTCAGTTCGCGGCTGAGGGCCCAGGCGTCGGCGACCGGCCCGAGGTGGGCGAGCTTGTCGGGATTGAGGACCAGGCGGACGGCCTGGACCTGCCCGTCGAGCACGTCGAGGACCATGGTCTGCAGGACCTTGCCGTCGCGGTCGCGGAGGATGGCACCGGACTGGCCGTTGATCTCCTGCCGTTCGAGCGTCACGTCGATCCGGATCAGCCAGGGGAAGACCGCGCCGAGCAGCCGGGCCACGTTCTGTGCGCCCGTGACGGTCCTCGCCAGCTGCGGGGCCTTGCCGCCGCCGTCGCCGACCAGTTGTACGTCGGCGGCCAGGAGGTCCTGCAGCCCGCCCACGTCGCCGTTCTGCAGCGCGTCGAAGAAGCGGGTCGCCAGTTCCCGCCGCTCGCGTCGGTCCGCCGCGAACCGCGGCTGTCCGTCCTGCATGTGCCGTCGCGCCCGTACCAGTAGCTGGCGGCACGCGGCCTCCGACCGGCCCACCGCCGCGGCGACCTCGTCGAACCCGAAGGCGAACACGTCCCGCAGCAGGAACACCGCCCGCTCCAGCGGGCTGAGCCGCTCCAGCAGCAGCAGTGCGGCCATCGACACCGAGTCGGCCAGCTCCGCCGACCGGGCCGGGTCCTGGTACGGGTCGCTCAGCAGCGGCTCGGGGAACCACGGGCCGACGTACTCCTCACGCCGTACCCGCGCGGAACGCAGGACGTCGATCGAGATGCGGGTCACCGTGGCCGACAAGAAGGCCTTGCTCGACACGGGCCGGGTCGCCGAGCCGGCGAAGCGCAGCCAGGTCTCCTGCACCGCGTCCTCGGCCTCGCCGACGCTGCCGAGGATCCGGTACGCGATGGAGAACAGCAGTGGCCGCAGCCCCTCGAACTCCTCGACCTCGGTCATCTCGAACGCCCCCTCTTGGTCATCATCCTGGACCGGCGGTTCGCCGGGTCCCGGGCCGGTGTTGCCGGTGTCGGGTCAGTGGAGCTGCCCGGGCACGTAGTCGCCGGCCGGCTGCCGGGTGATGACGTTCATCCGGTTCGCCATGTTCATGAACGAGATGAGGAGGACGAGGGCGGTGAGCTGCTCCTCGTCGTAGTGCCGGGCGGCACGCGCCCACACCTCGTCGCCGACCCCGCCGGCCGCGTCCGCGACCCGGGTCCCCTCCTCCGCCAGCTCCAGCGCGGCGCGTTCGGCGTCGGTGAACACCGTGGCCTCGCGCCAGGCCGCGACCAGGTGCAGGCGGAGCGCGGTCTCGCCGGCCGCGGCGGCTTCCTTGGTGTGCATGTCGATGCAGGCGGCGCAGCCGTTGATCTGGCTCACGCGCAGCGACACCAGTTCCTGCGTCACGGGCGGCAGCGGCGATTCCTTGACCACCTTGCCCGCCGCCATGAGGTGCTTGAGGGCCTTGCCGACGGTCGGGGCGGCGAGGAGGTTCAGTCGCGCGTCCATGGTGTGTTCCTCCGTGCTCGTGGGGCGGTGCCTACACCCTCGAGACGAGACAGCCCGGTCCCCTGTGACACGGGGGGACGTGACCTGTGTCACCCCCACCGCCGCGAGGTACGGAACGGGCCGCGTCCGTCGCAGGGGTTCAGAAGTCCTTGCGCATGAGGGTGCACATCGTGTGGTGGCGGTGGACCGAGCCGTCGGGGGCTTCCTCGTCCCAGGCGTCGGGCTTGCGGCCGTACGCGGCGTAGCCCAGGCGCTCGTACAGGGCGCGGGCGCGCGGGTTGTCCTCCTCCACGGCGAGTTCGGCCCGGTGGAGGCCGCGGCTCCGGATCTTCTGTTCGGCGGCTCGGATCAGCAGTGTTCCCAGGCCGCGGGACTGGAGCGCCGGGAGGACGGCGAGCTGCCACAGGTATCCGGCTCCTTCGCAGACCTGGTAGTCGATGCCGCCGATCGCGACCGGGAGGTCCGCCGGGGTGCACACCGCCAGGTAGTCCGCCTCGCCGGCCGCGGCGCGCGCCAACTCGTGTTCCACGTGGCGGAGGTGGGTGGCCGAGCCGGACCAGGTGCATGCGGGCAGGTCCCGGGGCAGCAGGTCGCGCACGCTGACGGGCAACGCGATGGTCGCGGCGGGGGATTCGGGGGACACGGGTGTGTCGATCATGGTGGAGAGCTTGCCGACCCCGCCGTGGGCACGGCAACGCATTTGCCCGGCGCGGGGCCAGCCGCCGGGAAACCGGCTCCGGCGTCCGCGCGTTGTCCGGGCATGATCGTGGTGTGAACGGGATGGAAGACCGGCGCGGGCCCGCGCGGTACACGTTGACGGAGACCGGGGCGGGAACGGGGACGCGGACGGGGATGGGGACCGGGACGCGAACGGGGAGGGCGACAGGGACGGAGCACGGTGGCATCTGGGGCACGTGCGACGAGGTGGACGGGCTGTTCGGGGAAGCCGACCACGAAACGTACGAGCTGCTCGGCTGGGTGCCGGAGGAACCGGCCGCGGCGGACGGCTGGGTGGGCAGCCGGGTCTGGCTGGTCCCGGAGGACGAGGGGCTCGACCCCTGGCTGCTGAGCGAGGCGGAAGCCCTGGGGCCGCGCTCCGGGACGGACTGCCTCGTGCTCAGCGGTGTGGACGGCCACGAAGGCCCGCCCGGGGAATACCGGGGTGCCGTGCGCGTCCACGACGAGCACCGGTGGCTGGGCTCCTGCCGGGGGTTCGACCCTGTGCCGCCGGACCGGTGGGTGGCGTCGCCGATCGTCCTGCGGGGGCTCGCCCCGAGTGCCCGGCTGCAGCGGACACTTGACGCGGGCACCCGGGAGGCCTTCGAACTGGATCAGCCCGCGCTGCAGATACGGGACGGCCAGGGCGGCGGCCGGCTCACCGACCGGCTGCTCTGGGGCAGGGTCCGCCGCTGGGGCCCGTCCTCCCACGGGGCGGACCTGATCGACCTGGAGCTCGACACGGAACTCGCCCGTCCCGTGCCCGCGTACGTCCGCCCCGTCGTGGAGCGTTGGCTCGCAGGACCGCCGGACACCCCGGGCGCCTGGGCCGACCTCGACACCCGGCAGCGCGGGGCGTGGCTCGATCTCGTACGGGAACGGGCCCGCCCGGATGCCGGCAACGACCGTCCGGCCGGACACACCTACGTACTCGACGGCCGCCACGTCACCGACGTCCCGGGCCTCTACCTGGCGCTCGGCGAGGCGGTGAACGGCCCCGGCGGCTACTTCGGCGGATGCCTGGCGGCCGTCGACGACTGCCTGGGCGGCGCCTTCGGCCACACCGCACCCGCAACCCTCGTCTGGAAGGACGCCGCGACGGCACGCGCACACCTGTCCCGGGCCCTGACGCCCGACGGAGAGCCCTACGACCTGTTCGCCGAGGTCCTGGACGTCCTGGCCGGCAAGCGGATGCGCGTCTGCCCGGCCTGATGCGCCGCATCGCCCGGATGCCGCAGTGACCGACAACCCTCCGGCCCGTCGCCGGCCCTGCCCTGCCCGGTGGGCACGGTGTCCGGCGGGCAGCGGCCCGGGGAGGACGGTGCTCGCGGCGCGGCGCGCTGCTTCGGGCAGACGCGGGGACCGCGTGGAACGATTCCTGTATGACTGAGAGCTCGAGCCCGTACATCTCCTCGCCGCGGGTCACCGTCCTGTCGGTACAGCCCGGCGATCCGCCGTTCCGGATCGTGGAGGTCGACGGGGAGGTGGTCGGTACGGCAACGTCCATGACGGACGTGATCTTGATTGCCTCGGAGGCAGGCGTCAGCATCCACGATCTCGATGACCTGGACACGGTCCGGTGGGTGGGCGGCGGGAAGTTCACCTGGCAGGAGCCGCACTGGTGACCGTTCGGCCGTGACCACCCGGGCTGGCCCCGGGCGGAGGCGAGCAGTTCCTCGATGCCAGGGGGACTCGCCCCGGAGGCGGAAACCATCGGTCGGGGGCCGCCTGCTGCCGGGGGGCGGCGGGCGGCTGCCGCCGGACGTGTTCAGGGGCGGTGGATGCGTTCGAGGCCGTACCACTGCGACGCGCAGGCGGCGACCCAGTCCCGCGCGTAGTTCCCCGTGAAGAAGGGTTCGGCGAGGTTCCCGATCGGCAGGGGCGTGTAGCCCGCGTCCGTGGCGCCGCGCGCGGCCTCGGCGCGGATGCGGGCGTTCTGGGCGTCCCAGGCCGCGGCGCGGGTGACCGTGGCGGTCGTGAGCTGCTGGGCGCTCGGGACGAGCGCGACCGCCGACGCCAGCGCCAGGCAGCCCGCCGCCACCGTGCCGGCTCCGACGGCGGTGCGGGTGCCGCCGCGGGCTGTCGGCCGGCGGGCGGCGGCCCGGGCTCCGAGCAGGGCGCCGTAGCCGCACAGGGCCAGTTCCATCGGGACGAGGTAGCTCGTCCAGGTGCGGGCGTACGTCCACCCGGTCGGGCCGTAACCGCTGCGCAGGCCTGCCACCACGGCGAACGACCCCAGCAGCACCACGGGCACGGGCAGCAGCAGCACCGTGACCGGCAGCTTCCGCACCCCGGCCGCGGTGCTCCGGCCCCGCCGCCGGGCCTGGGCCTGGGCCTGGTACCCGAATCTGCTCCCCAGGCCCAGGAGCACGCCGACGGCGGCGGCTCCGAGGTAGGCCCACTGACCGGTGACCTCGTCCCACATGTGCAGCCAGTCGCCGAAGGTGGCCCTGAGCTCGGCCGCGGAGAGCATCGACTCCCGCTCCGGCTGCTGGGCGCGGCGCCACCGGGCCCCGGGGGATGCGTAGAGCACGGCGAGACCGCAGACGAGGCCGGCGCACCACAGCAGGCACCACAGGAAGGGGCGGCGCCGGATGCGCGCCGGCCCGGGGCGCAGCAGTGCCAGCAGGCCGACGGCGGCGGCGAGCAGGCCGCTGACGAGGGCGAACGGCTCGCTCAGGGTGCCCACCGCGAAGGCGATGAGGAACGCCGCGACGAAGCCCGCCGCCCGGACGGCGGCGCTGTGGTGGCGGACGGTGTGGACGGCCAGCAGGAGCGCCCACACCCCGATGACGCTCGGGAGGGTGTGGGAGATCGTGGCGGGGGCCCACAGCAGGACCTGGTAGCTGCGGGTGCCGGCGTAGTACAGCAGTGCCTGGATGACCAGGGCGCAGGCGGTCAGGGGCAGCACCCGGGGTCTGCCGCCGAGGCTGCGGACGAACTCGCGCCCGAGCAGGACCAGGCCCACCGTGAAGGCGACGGTGATGACGGTCGGGAGGATCTTGATTCCGGTCAGCCCGCCGGTGTAGACGAGGCCGCTGAGGAAGGCGTTGGTGATCCTGCCGTTCTGGGTCGTGTAGAAGTCGGCGGTGATGCCGAGGACTCCCAGATCACGGGCCTTCCAGGCGGCGCACCAGTCATCGGACGTGGGCCGTACGTAGAGCCCGAGGAAACACCCGACGGCGATCAGGGCCCCGGCCGCGGCGACGACGGTGGCGCAGACCCCCGGCAGGAGGAGCCTGCGCAGCCGCGCGCGGTGGACGGCGGCCGTCCGGCCCGTTGCGGAGGGGTTCCCGCGTACGCCCTCGCCCGCCATCGAAGCAGTGTCCATTCGCCACCCCTTGTGCAGCGAGGCCCGACCCGCCGCCCCGGTCGTCGGCCCCCATCGTGTGCACGGTGGGCGGGCACCGGCATCCCGGGCGGGTCGGGACGGGTTACGGGAGGACGGGTCACGGGAGGACGGGTCACGGAAGGGTTACGGGGTCGCGCGGCCCGGCGGAGCCGCTGCTCACCCGGGCGGCGGGTATGGCGTAGCGGGCTGCGTACGGCTCTTCCACGATGGGCGATGGGGGGCAGGGTGCACGCGTACGGAGGCCCGACGGCCCCACGGGAGGAGTGGCGATGCCCGGTGCCCGGCTCGTCCGATCGACGGTCTTCCGATCGACGGTCTTCCGGTGGGCGGTGTTCCGGTGGGCGGTGTTCGCGGTGTGTCTGGCGGGCGTCGCCCTTCCCGTGTGCGCCGCGGGCCGGCACGTCGGGCGGCCGCCCGACCGGACACCGGAGCGGCCCGGATTCCTCGTGGGGCCCGCCGGGCACCAGGGCGTGGCTGCCCACGGTGTCACCGTGGGCAGCTACGCGCCCCTGTCGGTGCTCGCCGCTCCCGCCGTCGGACTCCTCGCCAACACGACCGCCGTCGTGGGCGTCCCGCCGGGCACCGCCAAGGGCGCGCGGTACGTCGGGCAGAGCAACGTGCTGCAGCTGCCGTCGGGCTGGTGGGCGTACCTCCCGTCCGCGAGAACGGCATCGGCGGTGGTCCCCCGCGACCACCCGGCAGCCCGGCGCCAGATCGCGCAGAGCCGCGCCTGGCTGGCCGCCGGCCGGATCCCCGGCAGGACGCCCGCGCAGCGCGCGGCGGCCGAGCGGGCCCTGCTGTCGATGCGGGCCCTGCTCCGGCCGAACGGTGCCGTGGCGGCGGGCTGGACCGTCGGCTGGAAGTACTCCTGGCCGCGTGACTCCAGCTTCGCGTCCGCCGCGTTCGCGCACACCGGCCACGACGCCGAGGCCTTCCGGATCCTCCGGTACAGCGCCGCGACCCAGCGCGAGGACGGCACCTGGGAGGCACGGACGAAGCTCGACGGATCCGGCCCGCCGGACGGCAGGCGGTGGCAGCTGGACGCCAACGGCTGGGTCCCCTGGGCCACCTGGCAGTGGTACCGGGCGGCGCCTCGGGACACCCGCCGCGCCCGGCTGGCGACCCTCTACCCGATGATCCGCAAGGCGGCCGACCACGCGGCGGCGTCCCTGCGCACGGACGGGCTGCCCCCGCCCTCCCCCGACTACTGGGAGCTGATGACGACCACGGCGAACATCGGCACGGCCGCGCCCCTCCTCGCCGGACTCAACGCCTCCGCGGACCTCGCCCGGGAGGCGGGCCGGCCGGGCGACGCGGCGCGCTGGGCCGCTGCCGCGCGACGGCTCTCCGCCGGGATCGCCGCGCGGTTCGCCCCCCTGGGGTACCAGCGCACCGTCGACGGGCGGCACGGGCGCGACAGCGCGGTGGCGTTCATGGCTCCCCCCTTCAACGCGGCCCCGGCCGACCTGCCGCGGGCGCTCGACTCCACGTACCGGGCGCTGCTCCTGCCGAACGGGGGTCTCATCCCCGGGAACGACCCCACCGCGCCGTGGGGCGGCAACGCCTGGACGCCGAGTACGGCCTTCTTCGCGCTCGCCTGGGCCGCTACGGGGAAGCCGGCCGAGGCCGAACGGGTGCTGGACTGGGTCCTGTCCAAGCGGAACGCTCTCGGCGAGCTGCCGGAGAAGGTGGACCGGGAGGGGCGGCCCGCGTCGATCGCCCCGCTCGCGTGGACGGGCGCGATCACCGTGCTCTGCCTGCTGGCCCTGGAGGGCAGGACGATTCCCACCCCGCCCTTGCAGCCGTAGCGCGATGCGCCCCGGGGGCCGAGGGCCGGGGGTCGGGCTGGAGGCCGGGCTTCAGACGGGATCGGTCCCGTCGCCCGGCGGCGGAGCGGTGCGGATGCGCTCCAGCGCAGCCAGGAGGCGCCGGTAGGCGAGCCTCTCGGCGGCCACCGCCCGCCTGAACGGTGCGTACCGCGGATCACGCCGGTCCCGGGCGGCCGCGGCGGCGGCGACACGGAGTTCCCTCGCCCGGTCCAGTTCGGTCACGGCGTCGACGTACCCGGCGTCGAGGAGCCGGTGCCCCAGCGCCTGGCCGAAGGCGCGGTCGGCCAGCGCGCCGAGCCGGTCGAGGTCGTCGACGCAGCTCTCGGGGGCCGTCTCGGCACAGCCCTCTTCGAGGGCGCGGGACAGGGAGCCCAGGGTTGCCTTGAGGTCCGGGTAGCCCCAGGGCGGCGGCGTGTCGTTCCTGCACCCGGTGGCGAAGGCGGCGAGTACGGCGACGGAGGCGACGGCGCGGACCGTTCCGCCCGGAGCCGTGCGGCCGCACGCGGCGGAGCGGGGGGAGCAAGGGGTCATGGGAGCCCCAATCGCCGGCGTGGTCGGGCCGCCATCCTCGCCCGCGCCGATCAGCGCTGCCACCGGAGTGCGCCGGGGCGCGCGGCCCCGGGTCAGCGCCCTACGGCAGGGGGCCCGCGCCGGAGCCCGCACCCGGACGTCCGGCCAGGGCGGCCATCCAGGGCTGGACCGCCCGGTGCCACGGGGCGGGAGCGCCACTGCCGGGCGGCGCGACCTCGGCCGCGGGGGCCGCCATGACGTGCAGGCCGCCGTCCAGGCCGAGCGCCGCCGCGACGGCGCTGCCGTCCGGCTCGCCCACGGCCGCCGGTGCGCCCGTGTACAGCATCTGGGACTCGTACCAGGACGGCGGGCCGTCCGTGCCCGACACGCTGACGGTGCCCGCGCCGGCGCGCCCCGCGAGCAGGCGTCCGGCGACGCTGACGGCGCCGTAGCCGCCGTCGCCGCCCGCCTCGGTGACCGGGGAGAACTCCGCCTCGGCGGGGCTGTCCGCACCCGCACCCGTGCGCGCGTCCGTGCCTGCGCCGGCGTCCGTGCCGACGGCGGCCAGACCCGTGCCGACGGCGCCCGTGCCGGGGCGGCGGAAGTACAGGCGGACGCCGCCGTCCTCCTGCGGGCTCGCCGAGAGCGGGCCCGTGGTCGCCGGCAGCCCGGTCGGGAGGGGGCCGTCGTAGGGGGCGTCCGGGGTCGGCTGGACCCAGGCCAGGACGGTCGCCGCCGTCGCGGCGTAGACGTGCCGCCGCCCGGATCCGTCGGTCGCGGTCACCGGGTCACCGACCAGGCCGGTGCCGCCCATGTCCTGCCACGCGCCGAAGGCGGCGTCCGGAGCCGGCTGGGTACGGGCGCGCAGGGTGCGCCGGGAGTCCCGTACGTACACCGTCATGCGACCGCCGGCGTCGACGGAGACGGCCGGTGTACTGATCGCGGAGGTGGTGGACGTGTTCGGGACGTCCGGAGTGCCCAGCGACTGCCACGGGCCGAAAGCGACGCCGTCGGGCGCGGTCTGGACGGCGTACACGACCTCCCGGCCGTACTCCTCGTGCATCGCGCCCAGGGTGGTGCGGGTGCCGAACACCGCGATCCGGCCGTCGGGCAGCCGGACCGCCGTCGCACCGGTGTCGATGCCGGTGCCGGGGAGGAAGCGGGGGCCCTGCCAGGGGGCCTGGGTGCCGCTGCGCGACCAGTACGCCATCTGCCCGTCCAGGACGGCGAAGGCCCACAGCCGGCCGGCGCGGCCCTCGGTCATCCAGGAGGTGCCGTCGCCGCGGGCGTAGCGGAGGGTCTGGCTCCAGCCGGCGCCGGCGGGGCGGGTCGCGGTCTTGCGGTCGCCGCAGCCCGCGGGGCTGCCGCACCAGTCCTCGTGGTCCATCCAGGCGTAGGTCTTGAGGTAGCCGAGCTTCTCCTCGGCCGTCTGCGGGTCGAGCGTCGGGGGCAGGGAGGTGTTGGCGTAGCTCATGTAGTTCTGGACCGAGAAGTGCGGCCGGTCCGCGGACTTCGCGTAGCGCTCGGCGGCGGCCTGCACGAAGCGGGCGCCGTACATGTGGTCCTGGTGGTCGTGGAAGGCGCCGTCGCCGGCCGCCTTGCCGGGCGTCGGGTCCTGCGTCCGTATCGCGGTCGGCCTGTACATGGCGAAGACGCCCGCGATGGCGTCTATCGCCTGGTCCTTCGTGTACGAGAACGAGAGCTCGACCGGTGTCCCGGAGGTCAGCTGGGCGTCCAGGGCGGGGACCCGGTCGTCCCACAGGCCGCGCAGGCTGTCCGGGTTGTCGCCGGAGATGCTGCGGGCCTCGCGCAGCTGCATCCAGACCAGGTTGACCTCGGGCCGGGCGGTGAGGACGTCCACCTCGGCGCTCCCGCCGCCGGCGGTGGGCACCGACCTGCGCTCCCAGGGGCTGGTGCGGTCGCCGGTGGCCATCTGGGCGTAGGCGGCCCGTATGCCGTTCTGGCGGGCCTCGGCGTAGGCGGCGCGGTCGGCGGGGCCCTCGGGGTCGTTCAGGTGCGGGCTGTGGGCCTCGTTCCTGCCGTCGGACTCGCCGGAGGTGAGGTACACGGTGGTGACCTTGACGCCCGCGGATATGGAGCGGCTCAGGTCGGGGTTCATGAAGAACAGGTCGTCGTCGGGGTGGGCGACGACGTGGAGGACTGTGCCTTCGGTCACACTCGGGCGGACGGCCGCCTGAGGGGCCGTCGGCGACTGCTCGACCCCGTACCCGTAGGCCCAGGTCGTCACGCCGGCGGCGCCGACGGAGAGCACGGCGAGCAGGCCCGCGAGGCGGGTGCGGCTGACGAGGGACATGGAGAACGCCTTGGGGATCGGTCCGGTGCGGAATGCCGCCGGGGGGCGGTGTCGGCGCCCCGATGGATCCATCACTGCCGGAGACGACCGGGCCCGATTATGCATCGCGGGTTTTCGACTGACACACCATCAAGGGGTATATGCCGAAAACTAAATTGAATGGGGCATATGCCTTTCATGTCCGATTTGCCACACCTTGGGCGGTTCGGATTCTGGGCCCGCCGAGTCCACCTCAGGCGCCGACCGAGCCCGGCGGCAGGCGCCGACCGAGGCTGCCGCGGGCGACGACCGTGCTCGCGGCGGGCGCCGACGGGATGACGCACATCACACACCGGCGGCCGGCGGTTGGACATGACGGGCACCCACGCGTGGGGCATCCGAACCACACGGACCGGCGGCCGACCAGCCGACCGGCCGACCGGCCGACCGGCCGACCAGCGATTTTCAGCCTGTCGGCGGATACGGAAGGTCGCGGCAGGGGACACAATCCCGGCATGCGAATCGTGATCTTGTGTGGTGGAGAGAGCCCGGAGCGAGACGTCTCCCTGGCCTCGGGCGGCTCGGTCGCCCGGGCCCTGCTGGAGCGCGGCCACGAGGTGGTCCTGGTCGATCCGGCCGCCGCAGCGCCGGTCCTGGCCGGGCCCCTGCGCCCCGGTGACGTGGTGGAGGGGTCCACGGTCGGCAAGGAGCCGCCGTCCGGCCTCGGGCGGCGGCTCCTGCAGCAGCGCATGGACGCCGCCCTGGCCGAGGGGCCGGTGCTGGGGCTCCTGCGCGACGCCGACCTCGTCTTCCTCGCCCTGCACGGCGGCTGGGGCGAAGACGGGTGGGTGCAGGGACGGCTGCGGGAGGCGGGCATCCGCTTCACCGGCGCGAACAGCACCGCGTGCAGGGCGGCCTGGCACAAGGACCGGGCGCAGGCCGTCCTGGGCGCCGCGGGGCTGCCGGTGCCGGAGCGCGCGTTGTGGCAGCCCGGCACCGACGAGGTGCCGCACGACGTGCAGCGGCTGCTGGCCGCCGGCCCGGTGGTGGTCAAGCCCGTTGCGGACGGGTCGAGCGTGTCGGTGCACCGGGCCGACTCCCTCGCGGAACTGGAGCGGATCGCCGCGGGGATCCGGGCCGGTGAGGGCGAGCTCCTGGTGGAACCGTTCCTGCCGGGCCGGGAGTTCACCGTTGCCGTGGTGGGGGAGCAGGTGCTGCCGGTGGTCGAGATCGAGCTGAGTACGCCGCTGTTCGACTACACGGCCAAGTACCAGCCCGGAGCGGTCAGCGAGGTGTGTCCGGCCCGGATCCCGGCGGAGTTCGCGTCCCGGCTCCAGGAGCTGGCCCTGCGGGCGCACGCGGCCCTGGGCTTCGACGCGCGCACCTACTCGCGCACCGACTTCCGCTGCGACGCGGCGGGCGAGCCCATGTGCCTGGAGGTCAACGCCCTCCCGGGGCTGACGGCCACGAGTCTGCTGCCGCTCGCGGCGTCCGGCGCCGGTTGGACGTACGCCGACCTGATCCAGCGCATCGCGGACCTCGCCACGACAGCCTGAGACGCGCGGACCTCAATCTCCGTGTTCTTCGTCGGACGGGCGCGGCTCGGTTCTGGCGCGGCGCCGCCACGGGGCGTTGTCCGGCCCGCCTCTGACGTGCCGTCGGACCGACGCTGTCAGCGGGGCTCCGTAGGGTGAGCGGATGACGGGAGACGGGATCGGACAGCGGGCCTTCGACGCGGCCGTGGCGGACGCGCGCCTCGCGGTCGTGGAGCTCGACGGCGCGCGCCGGTGGCTGGCGGAGGCCGGGCCGGGGTTCGAGGGCCCGCTCGCGGCCGAGGTCTGGGTATTCGACGGGGCGCTGTCCCGCGTGCTGCTGGTGCGGCACCGGTGGCGGGGGCTGGTGCCGCCGGGCGGGCGCGTGGAGCCGGGTGAGGCACCGCGGGAGGCCGCGGGGCGGGAGCTGCTGGAGGAGACCGGGCTCAGGGCGGAGCTGTTCCGGGAGCCGGCTCTGGCGACCGTCCGCTCCTACCGGCCGGGCGTTGCGGCGACGTTCGGGCTGTCGTACGTCGCGGTCGTCGACGTCGGCGTCGGCGTGCCGCTACGGGCGGAGAGCGGGCAGCCGGCGGCGTGGATGCGCCTGGAGGACGAGTGGGAGGGCTGTTTCCCCGGTGACCGGGCCCGGATGCGCCGGCACGCGGCACGGGTCGCCTCGCGCTCCGGCCGCGGGCGGCGGCCTGCCGGATCGTGACGGGGACCGGTTGCCACACCGCGCCGGTCGAGGCCGTCAACGCCGCCGAAGCCGTCGAGTCCGCTTTGCTCGGGCCGGGTTTCGAGCCGGCGGCGTCGCCCGGTGGGCCATGACAGCCTGCTACGCGCCCCTGCTGCCGTGGGGCCCGCTGCCGGCCGTGGCCACGGTCGCGTACCGGCGCCGCCGCCGACTCCACGGCTGACCGGCGGAGATGCGCGGTCGGCGGTCGGCGGTCGGCGGCAGGTGTGCATTCCTGCCGCCCTGCCGCCGCGCACGTCCGCTCCCCGCCCCTCCCCTGCCGGGAGGGTCAGCCGGACACCGCGGCCGCGGACAGGAGTACGTCCACGAGTCGGTCCGCGGCGTCCGGGCGCCCGTACGCCCTGGCGCGGTCCGCCATCGCCGCCCGCCGGGCGGGGTCGGTCAGCAGCGGGCCGACCGCGTGCTGCAGGACCTGCCCGGTGACCTCGCCGACCAGGGCGACGGCCGCCCCGGCATCGGCCAGGTGACGGGCGTTGTGCACCTGCTCGTTGCCGGCCGAGGTGGCGAGCGGGACGAACACGGCAGGCTTCCCCAGCGCGGTCAGCTCCGCCAGGGTCCCCGCGCCGGACCGGGACACCACGATGTCGGCGAGCGCCAGCACGTCCGGCAGCTCCGGCCCGACGAAGCCGGTCAGGTGGTAACGGCCGGCCAGGACCGGGTCCAGGCCGGCGGCTGCCGCGCGGAGTTCGTCCACGTTGGCCGGCCCGCACTGGTGGATCACGTTCGCGTGGCTCAGGAGCCACGGGAGCACGTCCCGGACGACGCCGTTGATCTGCTGGGCGCCCTGCGCGCCACCGGTGACGTACACGGTCGGCAGGCGGCGGTCGAAGCCGGTGAGGTTCAGTGCCCGTACGGCCTTGTCGCCGTGGCCGGTGAGGACTTCCGGCCGGATCGGGTTTCCGGTGACGACCGCGGCGCCGCGCAGCTCGGGGGAGAGGAGTTCGAGCGAGGACTCCGAGGACAGGGCGATCCGGGTGGCCGAACCGGCCAGCTTGCGGTTGGCCAGGCCCAGCCGGACGGTCTGCTCGTGCAGCACGAGCGGTCGCCGGCACAGGCGGGCGGCGAGGCCGGCGGGGACGGCCACGTACCCGCCGGTGGCGAGGACGACGTCGGGCTGGAACTCCGACACGATGGACCGGGCCTGCGCCACGCCGAGCGGCACCCGCGCCATGTCCTTCATGTTCGCCGCCGACAGCATCTTCAGCGGGTTGGCGGCCCGCCGGATCTTTCCGGTGGCGACCGTCTTGAACGGAATGCCCTCCGCGGGGGCGACGCGCGCCTCCAGGCCGTCGGCGGCACCGATCCACAGCACGTCGAGGGTGCCGCCCGCCGCCGCGAGCCGGCCCTGCAACGTCCGGATCGCCGTCAGGGCGGGATAGGTGTGGCCGCCGGTACCTCCTCCCGTGACGAGCAAGCGGAAGGACCGGGGCAGCAAGGGAGCGTTCACGCGGCAACCCTAACCGCTGCCGCGGACCGGCCGCGATCCGGGGAGTTGGGACCCAACCGGAGGTTCAGGTGGTCAACCACGGGCGGGCGGGACCGCGGGAGTTCGGGGTCGGCGAGGCGCCGGGCCGACACGACGAAGGGAATTGCACAAAGTTCAAGAAGAGACTTGCGCGACCTCCGGCGAGAGACCTAGAGTTCTGGGCGCCAGGACTTGAACTAAGTAAAAGTCGAGTGGGCGACCCAGCAGCCCACCGCCCACGCCGCAGCCCACCGCCCACGCCGCCGAGAAGGAACCCCTTGAACACCACCGCCCTCGCCGCCGCCCTCCAGCTCCTGCTCGCCGCCACCTTCTTCGTCATCCCCACGGTCGCCTGGATCCGTGGCGGCGCCTCCCAGGACGCCGCCGAGGCCGAGATCAGCCGCCAGGGCCACGCCCCCTCGGTCCTCGCCCAGCACGGCATCGCCTTCCGCGAGAAGCCGTGGGAGCTCGCCCTCGCCCTCACCATCGGCGTCGTCCTCACCGTCCTCGGCGCCCTCAACCTCGCCGCGAACCCCACCGGCCGCCTGCTCTCCTGGATCGTCGAGCCCCTCGTACTCCTCGGCGTCGGCTTCATCACCGCCGGCCAGGTCTTCGCCACCGCCTACACCCGCGCCGCCTTCGCCCGGTCCGCCGACTCCGCCCTGCACACCATCGACGCCGCCGCCCTCATCGCCGCCGCCAACGCCCCGTTCCCCGCCTGGCTCCGGCCCGTCGTCCTCACCCGCTTCGCGCTCGCCACGGCCGGCTCCGCCCTCGTCCTGCTCCTCCTCTGGCTCTGAGCCCCGCACGCCCCGCCGCCCACCACCCGTCCCGCGCTCGACGTCAGCCCAGGAGGGCGGGAAGACGGAGGGCGGCCTCGAACGGCACCTGGCGGACGGCGGTTACGCGGGCCGGCTTCGTCGGCCGGGCCGCCGGGCCCGTCACACGCTTGACCGGCTTCGTGGCCGGCTGCGGCCGAGGAGGCTCCACCGGTTTCCTCTGCGGTGGCGGCGACTTGGGCGGGTACGACGGCGGCAGCTTGGGGCCCCTGCCTGCCACGGCATCGGTCATGCGGCCACGCTACGCCTCCGGCCGGCCGAGGCGCCGCGAATCCGGCAGAATGCCGGAGGCCGGCCGCGCACCGGCTTGCCGGTGATCCGCTCCCGGCCCCTGAGCGCCTTCCGTGACGGCTTCGGCTGCTGCGGCGACGGCGAGCAGGTCGGCCTCCCGGCCGTGCCGGGCGACCAGGTGCAGCCCGACGGGCTCACCCGCGGGGGTACGGCCGGCCGGGAGGCTGATGGCCGGGTGGCCGCTGATGTTGAACGCCCAGGTCAGCGCCACGCTCAGGGTGTCGCCGGGCCCGTCGTGGCCGTGCGGGGCGTGGGGCGTGGTCGGGGTCGCCAGGAGGTCCGCCTCGGCGAAGACCCCGTCGAGGGCGGCGCCGAGCTCCGCTTTGGTACGTGCGGCTGCGGCGCGTTCCGCGGCGCCGGCTGCGGAGTTCGGCCCGCGTCGCAGGGTCTCCCAGCAACCGGCGGGATCGGGAAGGCGTACCGGAGACCCGACGCCCCCGACGCCCCCGACGCCCCCGACGCCCCCGACGCCCCCGCCGACCCCGACGACCTCGACCGCCCGGGCTCGGGACAGGGCTTCGAGGCGGGCGCGCGCCGCCGCCGCGACGGCCGGATCCGTCGCCGCGAAGCCGAGCGTCGAGGACCAGGCCGTCCGCAGCGGCCGCGCCGGGGCCGAGGGCGGCGGCCCGGAGGTCGTGGTCCCGGCGAGCGCGGCCAGGTACGCGGCGGCGTCCTGGACGTGGCGTGCCAAGGGCCCGGCGATGTTGAGGCCAGCCCGGTCCCGCGCGGGCACCAGGCCGTTCGTCGGCTTGAGCCCGATGATCCCGCACCAGGCTGCGGGGATGCGCACGGATCCGGCCCCGTCGCTGCCGGTGGCCAACGGCACCATCCCCGCGGCCACGGCGACGGCCGAACCCGCGCTCGACCCGCCCGGACTCCACTGGCGGCCGAGGGGATTGAGGGTCACACCGCGGCCGGTGCTACCCCAGGTCTGCCAGCGGGTGCCCGGGCCGGGGGTGGACGTCGCTCCCACGGGTACGCAGCCCGCCGCCATCAACCGTGTGGTCTGGAGCGACCCCAGCCCTTCGGTTCCCTTCACCGCCAACGGCACCCCGGCCAGCGGCAGCCGGATGCCCTCCTCCCGGATCCGACGGTCGATCAGCTCGGCGTGCTCGGCGGCCTGTCGTGGCCACAGCGTGGTGAAGGCGCGGAGCCCGACGTCGTCCCGGGCGATCCGCTGCAGGGCCGCCGCCGCCACCTCGCGCGCCGACAGTAGGCCCGCGTTGACCGCGGCGGCGATCTCGCAGGCGGGCAGTGCGGCGTAGTCGCCGGCTGCGCCGAGGGTCGTACTCACAGCGGCCTCCCGCGGTCGGAGTGATGTGGTCGGCCGGGAGAGCAAGAACGACGACTCGTCCGGCCGGAGATGACCATTCAACGTCAGCAGGGGCGAAGGTCCGCCCGCGAACCCGTCGGCACCGGTCAGGCCGTTCACGGGTTCAGCCGGTTCGTTGACACGCTGTGGCCTGCGCCGGGACGGCGCCGACGCGGCTCCCGGCACGGCGACCGCGACCGCCCGGTCCGCTTCGTTCAGCAGTCGTTGAGAAACTCGCCTTAGTCTGCAGACAGGGTGGTCGGGACCGGCACGACGAGAGGATCGGGAGAGGTGCGAAGGCGGGGCGGAATGGGATTCGAAGGCCAAGTGTGGCGGCTGGAGCGGCTGCGGCCGCATGAGCACCAGGGCGAGCGGGAGCGGGAGCTGCTGGGCGAGATCGAGATCGTGGAGACCGACTTCCCGTGGCTGCGCGGCCGCTTCACCGCGCAGCGCGCGTTCGCCGAGTTCAGGCCTTGGTTCGACGAGGCCCTCGCAGCGCTGGAGGAGGAGGACTTCGAGCGGTTCGACGAGGTGTACGAGTCGATGACCCGCACGCTCAGCCTCGTCTCCCCCGCCGGCCCGGTCGCCGAGTTCCTGCTGCACATCCAGGGCGGCGAGGCATGGTTCCGGTGGAGCGACACGCCGTTCGAATCCTGAGCGGCAGGCCGGCGGAGACCGCCGAACCCTCGGCCGTACCGTCACCGTACGCACGCGCATGCGTGCGTACGTGTGTACGTGTGTACGGCGCCTAGGGTGGCGGGCAATGCATGCCACCGCCCCCAACCGCCCCACCTACGTTCAGGAGTCACCCATGGCACGCTCGCTCGACGGCCTCGTCTTCGTCCCCGTGGCCGACCAGGCTCCGGGCCAGGTCGGGCGGCAGACCCGGTTCGCGTACCACGAGCAGGACGGCCGGGTCTGGGCCGAGTACGCCGGCGGGGATGTGGTCCGGGGGCACCTGGTCGGGACGCGGACGGGCGAAGACAGCATCGACTTCCGCTACGTCCAGCTCCGCCTCGACGGCAGCACCGCGTCCGGGCACTGCACCTCGCGCGTGACGGAACTCCCCGACGGCCGCCTCCGCCTGGAGGAGACCTGGACCTGGGAGTCCCAGGCGGGCAGCGGCACCAGCGTGGTCGAGGAGCCGCTCGACTGACGCGGCCTGGCAGAGACCCGCCGGGGATGCCGGCCCCGGAGATTCCGGCCCCGGGATGCCGCCCCCGGGATGCCGCCCCGAGGATTCCGTCCCCGGGATGCCGCCCCGAGGATTCCACCCTCGGGATTCCATCCCCGGGATGCCGCCCCGGGGATCCCGCTCCGGGAATTCCGCTCCGGGGATGCCGTCCCCGGGATGCCGCCCCGGGGATCCCGCTCCGGGAATTCCGCTCCGGGGATGCCGTCCCCGGGATGCCGACGGGGAGATCCGCCGCGCATCCCCCCGGAGGACCCGCCCAGGGGCTACCGCCCGTCCCACCCGTCTCGCTGGCCCCAGCCCGGCCCGGGCCGCATGCCGAAGCCGCGCCGGGGACGCCCCCGCAAGCGATTTCCGAAGCCCGCGCCCGCCACCGACCGGTTCCGGCCAATCGCCCGCCCAGAGCTGCGGCCGGAGCCCGTCCCGGGCCGTCCGGGCACCGGCCGCGCCGCACCCGTCAGGTCGGCCGGATCGCGCTGCTCCGCCCTCCGGCGTCCTGTGTACTCACTCCTCCGCTCCCCGTGCAGCACCCCGCCCCTCCCCCGTACCGGGGGTCGGGGGCTTCCTCGTCATGCCGCCGCCCGTGGGAGCAACCGACTTCCCTCATCGACGAGTTGGCCGAGTTGGAGGAGGAACCCATGTCCCGGAAACAGCAGGAACAGGGCCCGGCACACAAGCAGCCACAGCCGGAAGCGCGGGCGGCACACGCCCAGGAACCGGAGCCCGCCGCATCCGCGCTCCCCGCGCTCCCTGAGCTCCCCGCACCCCCGGAGTTCACGTACACCTGGGGCCAGCACAACAAGACCATGGAGCAGCTCTCGCTCGCGCAGATGGCCCGCCGTGTTCCGGCCGCGCTCGCCCAGACCGCGCGGCTGGCCTGGGCGGTGAACCGGACGGCGTTCACCTGGCTCGTCTGCGCGCAGGTCGTCGGCGGCATCTGTACAGCCGCCGCGCTCGCGGCCGTGTCCCGGGCCATGGGCCCCCTCCTCGCCGGCGGTACCGTCGAGCAGCGCATCACCGGGGCCGCCTGGCCGCTGGCCGCCGCGGCCGCCATGACGGCCCTGGGCGCGCTCGCCTCCGTAACCGCCGGCAGCGCCGCCCGGCGCCTGAACCCGGGCATGTCCACGATCGCCGACCTCGCCATGGTCGACGCCCACATGGACGTCGAGCTGTCCGCGTACGACGCCCCCGACTTCACCGAGCGCTCCGAGGCCGCCGAAACCGGCTCGGCCCGTTCCGGGATGCTGCTGCAGGATGCGCTCGGCTTCACCAGCGGCCTGATCGACATGGTGGCCGTCGCCTCCGTCCTGTCCGTCGTCCACCCCGTCCTGCTGCCGCTGCTCCTGCTGTCCGTCATCCCGCGCGGCCTGGGCTCCGTACTCGCCGCCCGCCTCGACTACCGCCTCCACAACGAGACGATCGCGTCCCGCAACATCCGGCACATGATGCGCTGGCACCTCACCACTCCCAAGCTCGCGGACGAGCTGCGCGGCAACAGCATGCGTCCGTACGCCCACCACTGGTACGCCGCCGTCTGTTCCCGCATCGACTCCAAGATGGTCAGCTCCGCGCCCCGCTACCTGGCGGTCTACCTCACCGCCGCCGTCGTCTCCGGCCTGTTCACCGTCCTGACCTGGGCGAGCCTCGGCGCCCTGGTGGTCGGCGGGTTCATGGCCATCGGCGCGGCCGGCACCGCCATCGTCGCCATGCGCACCTCCACCGCCGCCCTGTCCCAGCTCGTCGTCTACGGGGCCGCGATGTTCCAGCACGCCCTCTACCTCGGGGACTACACCGCGTTCATCCGGCAGGCCGCCGAGCAGTCCGGGCCGCGCGGCCCGCAGGAGCTCGAACCCCCGGAGAAGATCCGCCTGGAGGCGGCCACGTACACGTACCCGGGCAAGGACGCCCCCGCCCTCGGCCCGGTGGACCTCACCCTCAACCGCGGCGAGGTCATCGCCCTGGTCGGCGAGAACGGCGCCGGCAAGTCCACCTTCATCCGGCTCCTCACGAGCCTCACGGCTCCCACCACCGGCACCGTCTCCTGGGACGGCGTACCGACCGCGGACGCCGACCAGCGCTCGGCCTGGCGGCACGTCGGGCTCGTCACCCAGTCGTACGGGTACTGGCCCTTCACGGCCCGCGAGAACATCACCCTCGGTCAGCCCGACCCGCGCGGCGAGGACGCCGTCTGGGACGCACTCGGCGCCGTCGGAATGAAGGAGACGGTGGCGGCGTACCCGAGCGGCCTCGACACCCTCCTCGCCCGTTCCCTCTGGGGCGGCCACGAGCCCTCCGGCGGCCAGTGGCAGCGCATCGCGTGCGCCCGCGCCTTCCACCGGAAGCCCGGCCTGCTGGTCATGGACGAGCCGACGTCGGCCATGGACCCGCGCGGGGAGCACATGGTGTTCTCGGGGCTGCGGGAGATGAAGGACGACCGGATCACGGTGATCGTCACCCACCGGATGGAGAACTGCCGCCTGGCCGACCGCATCGTCGTCCTCGACTCCGGACGCATCACCGAGCAGGGCACGTACGAGGAACTCCTCCGCCTGGACGGCTCCTTCGCCGAACTGGTCCGCCTCTCCCAGGACCGGTAGCCCGAGCCTCCGCCGCGCCGGCAGCCCGCAGCGCGCTGCCGGCGCGGGCGGGGCGGGCGGGGCGAGATCGCGCAGGGCGGTACGGGGCGCCCGGGGCAGGGGCAGGGGCAGGCACGTCGGCGTCGTACCGGATCATGTCAGTGCGCCCGGTGGTGCGAGGCCGGGCGGGAGTCGGGCCGAGCACCGGACCGGCCGGGCCGGCCGCCACTCATCACAGGAGCACGTCATGACCGCCGCATCCGCGGACCGCGCCAGGGCCACGGCATCCGCCGCCGCCTTCATCACGGACGAACGGGGCAGGGTGCTCATCGTCAACCCGGTCTACAAGGAGCGGTGGAACCTGCCGGGCGGCCACCTGGAGGAGGGCGAGCTCCCCACGGCGGCCGCCCGTCGCGAGGTCCGCGAGGAGCTCGGTCTCGACCTGGAGATCGGCGACCTGCTGGTCACCGCTTGGGTGACGAGGGCGGAGGGCTCCCACGTGTTCCACGTCTTCGACGGTCCGCGGCTGACCGCGGAGCAGCAGCGGGCCATCACCCTCCAGGAGTCGGAGATCGGTGAGATCCGTTTCTGCCTGCCGGAGGACATCCCGCCGGACATGGTCCCGCCGTTCGCGCTGGCCATATGGCGCCGCGCCCTGCTGGCGCGCGCGGAGCAACGGCCCGCCTACCTCGAACTCGCCCTGTAGCCACGTGCAGCCACACCGGCGCACGTGGCCGCCCCCTCCGGAGGCTCCCGCCGGGGCTTCAGCAGCGCGGGCAGGCTTCGCGGATGACGCGCCAGTTGAAGGTGGTCGTGCCGGTCTGGCCGATGCTGTCCGTGATGGTGACGGTCACCGCACGGGTGCCGGTGCTGCGGACCACACCGGAGATCAGACCGGTCGTGCGGTTGATCGACGTACCGGTATGCAGGTTGACGGCCGAGAAGGTGTACGGCGGCACGCCTCCGATGCCCCCCATCTGCTCGCGGACGCTGTCCCACTGGTAGTCGGTGCGGTTGCCGGAGCCGAACACGATCGGCTTGTCCAGTACGGCACCGGCCACCGGGGCGGCGGGCTGCGCGGTGCCGGCCGCGTCGGCGACCGCCGGGGCCACGGGCGCGGCCAGCAGGGCGGCCAGGCCGAGGGCCAGCGCGGCCAGCCGCCGCGGGGTGCGCGAGGTTGCTGTCAACTTGACCTCCGAACTCATCGACAGGCGGCGGGCCTTCCGGTGCGGTTCGCGGATCCCGTCGCCTCCCGCATTGGGTATGAATGTTCGAGGTGCGGTAGAGCGTCCGAATCCTAGGTGGCTGCGGGCCGGAAGTCGACGGGGTCTCTCGGCCACTCCGCGCCCCTTCACCGTCGCGGTTCCGGCAGCGCCGCCCTGGCAGTCCCGCGGCCCGTCCATCGGGATCGCCGCAGGTACGGCGGGAAATCCGCGCGATCGTCGCACGCCTGCGGGAGTTGGCCGGATCAGAGCTGCCGGTGCAACCCGCGCCCGGGCGTTGTCGGCCGATCCGCTCCAGTGTTCTCCGAGTTCGCGCAGACGCGCCCCGGTGCTGCGCGCGCCGTCCGCGGCGGTCGAGTCGACCGTGTCCGCATGGCCCACCGCGGAGTATCCGCGCGGGACCGCCGCGCAAAACCTGATGCGGCCCGGCTGCGCCGCGTGCTACTCAACCCTCCTATGGGTGATCTCGTGACGGACGGCTCGTGCTGCATCGGCTGAGCGTCCGCGAGGCGTTTCCTGCGATCCTGCGCGGAGGGGCGCGGTGCCCGGCATCCCGGCGCCTACGAGATCCGGCGCCGTGACGACGGCTGTGCGATCGGGGGGGCTGAACTTCCACGACCCCGCCGACGAGGACGGCAGCGTCACGATCGGCTACGGCCTGGTGCCGTCGGCCCGCGGCCGGGGTTACGCGTCGAAGGCCCTGCGGGCACTGCTGGCGTTCGCGCGGGAGATCGGCATCACGTGCGTCAAAGGCGACGCCGACCACGACAACGCCGCGTCCCAGCACGTGATGACCGCGGCCGGCATGCACGTGGTGGCAGAAGACGAACGGGTCCGCTCCTACGAGACGGCCTGGTCCGACACACCACCCGGAGTCGGGCCGGGGCAGTGAGCGGTACGGCTCCCGACCGTGGGGACCGGTGGTCAACTGAGGCCGATGCGTTGGCCCGTCATCAGATTCCGGGGTGCCGCGGCGCGGAGTACCGGGCGGTGCGCGGGCCGGACCTGGTGGGTGGGTGCCGAGCGCAGTGCGGTGGCGAGGGCCCGGTGTGCGACGGCGTCGAGTACGGCGCGGGGGACGGTGGTCCCTGCGCGGCGGGCCGCGTGCAGCAGCTGTCCCGCGCTCCTCTGCTCCGCGGCCATGACCGCGGAGTACGCCTCGGCGAAGGCGGCAACCCGGCGCCGGTGCACCGGCGGTCCTCCTGCCCGTTCGACCACCCGCGGGACGATGGAGGCCAGCTGCCACCCGGTGGCCGGCAGACGGTACAGCGATGCTGCCAGGGGGCCGGGGCCGCCGGCGTCCGCGAGGATCTCGCCCGGCGGACGCACTGGCCCGGGGGCGGCTGGGGGGCTCCAGTGTGCGCCGAACAGCAGCCGACCGAGCCGCGTTGCCGTCGTCCGTGAGATCACCGCGGCGGGGTGCGGATCGGGGAAGGGTGCGGGCGTAGGCTCGGGTGGGGGCGCGGTCTGCCCGCGGCGGAGGAGTTCGCAGCCCGGGAGCGCGGGGAGTTCGCCGAGGTCGGCGGCGCGGTGCCAGGCGGCTGCGGTCTTCCCCCATGCGTCGGCGGAATCCCGTAGGGCCGCCGCGGCCCGTCGGAACTCGTCGGCGGTGGTCCCGTCCGCGTGGGGCATGCGTTCAGCAGCCGTCAGCAGCACCCGGCCGGCGAGGAGGCGGCTGAGGGAGTTCCAGTGGGCCATGTCGTGCAGGTCCGGGCCGGTGAGCGGCTGCGCCTCACGGTCGTGCAGGGTCGTGTATGCGGCCGTGGACAGCCGTTCGCAGTCTTCTGCGAGGCGGGCCGTGACTGCTGTCGTGGGATCGTCCTGCGCTGCCTGCACGGGGATCACCGGTAGCGCGTGCGGGAACGCCGCCAGGTGGGGAGCAGCATCCCCGGAGGTGGTGCGGGTGAGGACCGAGGCCTGGTCCAGCCAGGCCCGGGCCCCTGCGAGGGCCTCCGCGGCCCCTGGGTCGTCGCTGTTGCGCGCGATCCGGTGGACGACCTGTCCGGCGGCCCGTCCCACCTCGGCGTACCGGCTCGCCAGGTGTTCGACGGCCGCTCGGTCCCGCAGCAGGCAGGCGTACGGGGTGCGGGGTGCGCCGTCCGGGCCGAGGTGGCTGCCGATGGTGTCGCGCACCGCTGCCACGGCCCGGGCGGCCGCCTCGATCCGGGTGCGCGACGGCCCGGCGGGCGTCACGTCTCCGGGGGCATGCAGGTAGGGCCGGGCCCGGCTCAGCCATCCCGAGGCTTGGCTGAGCCATCCCTCCAGGTCCTTCGCGGCCGGGATCGGGGACTGCTCGGGCGGGGTGCCGGGGCCCAGTGCCGTTCGGATCTCCTGCAGTACGTGGTCGACGCTCCCGACCAGCGCCGCCCGGTCCTCCAGGTCGGCCGGGGTGCCCGGGTCGCGGGCCGCTGCTGCGAGATGGGCGAGGGCGGCGTCGAAGAGCTCGCCCAGCGTCGTCATCGGCGTTTCCCTTTCCTTACGGGTCGGCAGCATGGTCCAGGGCTTCGTGGATCCGGCGGGCGGCTGCGCTGTGGGGGCCCTGGATGCTGATGACCGTGGTCAGGAGCTCGTTGCCCAGCCGGTCGCCGAGGACGGGGTCGGTGGTGGTCCGCCAGAGGCTGTACGCGCGGTGGACTGCGGCTTCGGTGTCGGGGTGGTCCGGTCCGTGCAGGTCGGCGCGCAGGCGGAGCGCGTGCAGGTACCAGCCCACTGCTGTGCGGTGGTCCCCCGTCAGGCTGGCGAGGTAGCCGCGTACTTCCCGGATGTCTGCGGTGGCCGTGCTGAAGTTCTCGTTCGTGGCTGCGGTGTGTTCGGTGTCGAGTCGTTCGGCGAGCAGGACGGCCTCGTCCAGGTCGCCCTCCCGGGCCAGGGCGGCGACGGCAGCGATCCGGGCGGGTACGTCCACCTCGTTCGGGGGTCCGGGCGGTGGCGGCGGCGGTGGTGGCGGCGGTGTCGCTGCCGTCGGCGTCGGCGGCGTGTGCGAGGTGGCCGGTGTGGTCCAGAAGTCCGTGGTGACCACGCCCCAGGGCAGGAAGACTCCGTCGTTGCTCACCAGTTCACCACCCTGCGGACGCCCGTCACCCGGGTCATGTAGGACGAGGAGTTGCGCCAGCTGTCGTACGGCACGATACGGGTGCGGACCCCGGTCCGGGGCGCTTCGATGAGCATGCCGGAGCCGATGTACATGCCGACGTGACCGGGTCTGGCGGCCGAGCCGTCGGAGCCGGCGTTGAAGACGAGGTCGCCGGGCGCGGGGCGGTCGAGGTCGACCTGGAGCGGCAGGTTGATCTGGTCGAAGGTGACGCGCGGGATGCTGATGCCCGCCGCCTTGTAGGCCTGCTGCACGAGGGACGAACAGTCGCACCAGTGCGCCGGGTTGGAGCCGTGCGCGACGGTGCAGTCGCCACCGAGGTGGTACCAGCCGTCCTTCTGCTGCAGTGCCCAGCCGACCGCCGTACGGACCTGGGGAGGGGTGTCCGGGGGCAGGCTGAACCCGGCGGGCAGGGCGACGGGGCCGCCGCTGCCGCTGCCGTCGGGCGCGGTGTACTGCGCCGACCTCTTCATGATCTTCTTTACGTACTCGTACGTCTCGCCCGCGGCGAAATCGGCCGGGGGAACACCGCGGAACTGTTCTACGCGGCCCCAGCCCGCGTTGTATCCGGCGAGGGCCAGTTCGACGGGCGAACCGCCGTACTCCGGGTGTCGTTTCGCGGTCTTCAGCAGGACGCACATCATGCGGCCCTGAGCGGGAATGGCGTCGGCCGGATCCATGACGTCCTTGTCTCCGTCCCCGTCGCCGTCGACGCCGCGAGTGGCCCATGTACCGGGGACGAACTGGGCTATGCCATAGGCGATGGGACTTCCGTCCGCGGCCCGGGAGATCGCGTCCGATCGGAAATTCGATTCGGCCCACAGCTGCGCGGCCAGAATCGACGGAGGCAGGCCCTGGTCGCAGGCGGCGGCCGCGGCCAGGATGAGGGGCGCGTATGCGGCGGGTACACCGTCGGCCCCGCCGATCCTCAGTGCTCCCGCGGTGGGCCAGGTGCCGGTGCCGATGCCGCCCTTGCCGTCGTCCTCCGCAAGAGTGGCGAACAGCATCACCGCGCCGATCCCCAGGGCCAACGGAGCGCCCACCGCCCCGCCCGCAGCGGCGAATCCCCACCACCGCTTCACCCGCATTGATTCCCCCGGCCCGTAACCGATGTGCGTCCACGAAAAGTCAATGAGACCAATCCGGCCAGCATTTGATCGTGCCGGGATCGCATGACAGGTCGCGACACTATGCCATTTCCGCTCCAGCGATGATTGTTGAGCACGCGTCAGAAATCTGATCACTGACGATCGGTGTAGGGTGCCCAAACGCTGTGACGCTGTCACGCCGCACCGACGTTGATGTGACATTCACATAAGCGGTGATGACTTTGTGGGGTGCAGCTGCCGCCGGGGGGATTCATGGGGAAGAAAAGTGAACCGGTAGACGTGAGGCTGCCGGTGTCGGCGCGGCTGGTGGTGCCGGTGATGGCCGCCGTCGGGGGCAGCGGCCGTTCCACCGTGACGCACCTGCTCGCCACCGCCATGACTCCCCTCGCCGACACCGTGGTCGCCGACTTATCACCGCGGCTCGGCTCCCCCTGGCCCTCGTGGACCGCGGACGCGCAGGCCGGCGGCGGCCTCGCCGCGCTCCCGCCCGACCGGCCGCTGAGCCGCTCCGACATCCGCGCCGCCACCGCCGCCGTCGTCGTCGTCCGGCAGGGGGCGGCCGACAGCCACTGGTCGGTACTGACCGACGCCCGCGCATGGCACGCCGCCCCGCTGGAGCTGCCGGCCGACCCGGCCGCCTGGTACCAGCTGGCCGCCGCCGGCGGCTGGCAGCTCGTCCTCGCCGACACCGCTCACCCCGTCGCCCACGACGTCCTCACGGCACGCTGCTCCGGCCTCCCGGGCCTGACCCGCGCCTGGTGCGCCCTACCGTTCACCGTGCCCGTCCTGTGCGCACAGCCCACCGCCGCCGGAATCCAGGCCCTGCAGCAGGCCGTGATGGTGCTGCACGCCGAAGGCCTGCCCCTGCGGCGCACCGTGGTCGTCTTCTCCGCCGCCTCGGACGGACGCCTGCCCGCGGTGGCGCGGGCGGCCGCCACGATGCTGTCCTCCCGCGCCGCCGCCGTGGTCCACCTGCCCCACGACGCGGACATCCGCGCGCACGGGCTGGCCGTCGCCGCCCAGCCGCCGCGCATCCGCGACCGTACGCAGCAGGCGGCCCGCGAACTCGCCTCCGCGGTCCTCGCCGCCGCCCACGAACACTTCGGCGAGCCGCTGCCGGCCGCGCCGCAGCCCGCCGCCGCCCGATCCCCGTACCTGCCGTTTGACGAGGAAGCACAACGATGAGCCAGCTCCTGACGACCCTGCACGCCCTCGCCGCCGACCCCGGCCTCGCTGTCCGGGCCGACGGCCCGGTACCCGCCTTCGTGCCGGCGCTGCCCGACCCCGTCAACAACTCGGCCAAGACGATGTTGTCCTGGACCGCGGGCGGCGGCATCACCCTCGCCGTCCTCGGCGGGCTGTGCGGATGGGCGCTGACGGCGATCGGCCACAACACCGAACGCGCCGCCCTGGCAGCCCGGGGCAAGCAGGGCGTGCTGTGGAGCCTGATCGGCGCCGGCGGCATCGGGGTGACGTCCTCCCTGGTCCTGGCCGTCTACACCATGTCGAAGGGCGGCTGACCATGAACACCTCCCCCGGCCTCAAGGCCCGCCGAGCCCGCTTCATCCTGGCCGGCGGCGCGGTGGCGGTGGCGGCGCTGCTCGTTGCCGGCGGGTTCACGGCGGCGACGCTGATGAACGGCGATCCCAAGGGGCAGCCGCAGGCTTCCGCCAGTCCCGCGGTGACCGGCACAACCTCTTTTGGGAGCACCGGGAGCCAGGATGACCTCATGACGCCGGAGAAGGGCGAGAAGATCGTTCTCCCGAAGCCCACCGATCACAAGAACAGTGTGGCAGTTGGCTTCCCCAGGTATCCAGGCGGCGGCATTTCGGCTGTCGTGTACTTCTGGGAGGAGTACGCCTGGCTGGACGACGAGAAGGCCAGCCAGCAGCTGAACGCTGTGGTCTCCAAGGACGCTCCCGGCTACGCAGACAAGCAGGTCTCCGAGATCCGCAAGATGCGCGAGGCCATCGGCCTGGCCCCCTCAGGAGGCATCCCGGCCGACATCACCTTCACCACGTCCGTCCACGCCGCGCGGGGCAAGACCCTCAAGGCACCTGGTGTGCCGGTCGGCGACATCATGCAGGTCTGGCTCTCCTACGACCGCTTCGCCACCGGGCCCAAGGGCGGACGGGACGAGAACCCTCTGCGAGGCGAGACCATCGCCTTCGTCGTGAAGTGGGAAGACGGAGCCTGGAAGTTCACCGACAAGTACGACTCCATGGGCGACTACCCCCTGGCCTACGAGGCCACCAGCCCGTACGCCTGGAGCGACGGATGGGTACAGGTACGTCATGCGGGCTGATCGTCTGCGGCGATCCAGCCGCGTCGTAGTCCTGATGTCTGTTCTGCTGGCGCTCTTCGAGGCCAGCGGTTTCGTCTCCGTGGCGGTGGCAGCCGACAACCCGACTTACCACGCTTCTGTCGGCCCACCCTCCCCAATCCCCACCGACTGGGCGCAGTTCAGCGTGGGGATCGACAAGAACGGCAAGTACTGCTTAGAAGACCGCATCAAAGACGGCACCATCTGCCACCTGCCGGGCCCCGACGACCCTCCGATCCCCGGCAAAGGCCGGCTACCGATCTGCGAGGGCGCCGACGGCAACGGCGCCCGCAACTGCGCCGAGCAGGGCCAGCGCGAGGCGGAGGCCCGACGGCTCAAGCAGTGGCGTGAGGCCTTCTCGGACCAGGATCGGAAGAAGTCCGCGGAGCTGATCGAGTTCGTCAACGACTGCGTGGCCAAGAGCGGCCGTCCGTTCACCGTGTGTAAAAGGGAGGGTACGAACAAGTTCGGGGAGCCGGTCCAGACGCCGCTGGAGTGGGCGGCGGGCAAGTTCTCGCAGTTCGCGTCCAACGCGTTGCAGGAGGCCGCGTCCTACATCGGCAAGTCGGTGGTGTGGCTGCTGGAGAAGTTCGCGCGGTTCTTCAACACGAGCTCGACGATCAACCTGGGGCACACCGGGCTGGGCAAGTTCACCGCGCTGATGACCTCGCTCTCCGCGGTCGTGGCGTGCTTTCTGCTGCTGCTCCAGTTCGGGAAGGTGGCGATCAGCCACAACGGCGCCCCCGCCGCGACCGCACTCACCGGCCTCGCCAAGTGGGCGGTGATCTCCTCCGTCTACCTCCTGGTCGCCCAGGAGGCCCTGAGGTGGTCGGACGTCGTGTCGGACTGGATCGTCAACTACACCTTCGACAGCGGGGGCAGCGGCCCGGAGTCGGCGGCCAGGGCGATGGAGCAACGGCTCGGCACCCTCTTCGGCGGTCTCATCACCGGCGGGGCTGGCGCCGCCACGGCCGGCGGCGCGCTCATCACCGGTGAGGGGGTCGCCGCTTCCGCGGTCGGTGTCGTCATCGTCATCGGGATCATCTGCATCCTGGCCATCGCCGCGCTGTGGGTGGAGATCCTCCTCCGCCAGGTCGGCATCATGTTGATCATCGGCACGATGCCGATCACCCTCGCCGGCCAGCTGTCCGACGCGACGGCCGAGTGGTGGCCCAAGGCGCGGAACGCGTTCATCTCGCTGGTGCTGATGAAACCGGCGATCGTCTGCTGCTTCTCCATCGGCGTCTTCGCGATGACCGAGGGCGAGGGCGTACAGAACATGATCGTCGGGTTCGTGATGTTCCTGGCCGCGGCCCTCTGCTGGCCCGTCCTCGCCAAGTTCATGGTGTTCACCACCAACGGGGCCGGTACGTCGATGGCCTCGGGCTGGGTCAGCTCGCTCGGTTCCTCCGCGTCCTCCGGCGCGGGCGGCGGCCGCGCGGAGCCCAGCGGAGCGGGGGCCGTCGGCGGCGGAGTCGGCTACACCAAGGCGCTGGACGCGGAGAGCGCCACCGCCCAGCCGGCCTCCGGGGCTCCGACGGCGGGCCTGCGAACCGGTTCGGCGGCGCGGTCGGCGCCCCGCTTCGGCGGGAGGGCGGCCGGCGTCGCCACGCTCGGGCTGCAGGCCATGGCGGCCGGGAAGGACACGCTCGAGTCGGGCCTGGCCAACACGGCTGCCCACGCGGGCCTCGACCAGGGGGCCGCGGGCGGCCGGCACGTGGTGATCCCGCCGCGCCGACAGCCCGCCCCCGCACCGATGGGTGCCCCGCCACCCCCACCCCCGCCCCCGCCCCCGCCCCCGCATCGACTCAACGCCGACTCCGCTCCCAGGGGATGACCGTGTCACAGCCCGTTTCCTACTCGGGGTGGCAGTCCGAGACCACCGGCTTCATGGGCCGCCTGTCCGGCCCCGGCTTCGCCATGGTGGCCGCCGCCTCGCTGATCGCGACGCTGCCCTTCAACGTCGGCTGGCAGAGCGCCTTCCTGTGTCTGCCCCTGTCGCTGTTCCTGCTGGCCCTGGCCTTCGGTCGGGTGATGGGACTCAGCGCCGACGAATGGATCTCTCTCGCAGTAAGGCACCAGATCTCTGTGGCTACCCGACGGAACCTGTTCTTCTCCGGCGCGTTCGCGCCCCGCTCCGCGGCGACCGGCCGCCAGCCGCTGGACCTGCCCGGCACCCTGGCCCGCCTCCGGATCCTCGACGCGCCCGACGGGCTCGGCGGACAGCTCGGCGTCGTCCACGACCCCGTCGCCGGCACCTACAGCGCCGTCGCCCGCGTCACCTTCCCCGGCCTGGCCCTCGTCGACACCGACCAGCAAGCCGCCCGCGTCGCCGCCTGGGCCGCGTTCCTGGGTACGTACTGCACCGAGGACTCCCCCCTCACCCGTATCGCCATCCACCAGCGGTGCCTGCCCGACGACGGCGCCGCCCTGGCCAGTTGGACCGCCCGCCACATCAGCGCGGACGCCCCCGACGCGGCCGTCACCGTCCTGTCGGAGCTGATGGACAGCGCCGGACCGGCCGCGACCGCCCGCGAGACGTACCTGACGGTCACCCTGTCCGCGTCCCGGGCCCGCCTGGCCGTCAAGGGCGCCGGCGGCGGACAGACCGGCGCCGCCGCCGTCCTCGTCCGCGAACTCCACGCGATGGGACAGGCCCTGGCCACCGCCAGTCTGCAGGTCGGCGAGTGGCTGTCGCCCCGCACGGTCGCCCAGACCGTCCGGACCGCGTACGACCCGGAGGCGCAGCACATGCTCGCCGCCCGCGACGCGGCCGCCGAGCTGCCCGGCTGGTCAGGAACCGCCCCGGGCGTCGACCCCGACCTGGCCGGGCCGGCCGCGGCCGAGACGGCGTGGGGGGTGTACCGGCACGACGGGGCGTGGTCGGTGTCGTACCAGGTCCGCACCTGGCCGCAGTCGGAGGTGTACGCCACGGTCCTCCAGCCGCTGCTGCGGCCGCGGCAGAACGCCCGCCGGTCGCTGACCATGCTGTACGAGCCGATCGGCCCGCGGCGGGCCCGCCAGGAGTTGGCCCGTGACAAGGCCAAGCGGTCCTCCGCCCGACACCTGCGGGCCAAGTCGGGGCGGGACGAGAGCGAGGACGAGCGCCGTGAGGAAGCCGTCGCCCGCGCCCAGGACGCCGCCCGCGCCGCAGGGCAGGGCGTCGTCCGCATGACCGCCGTCCTGACCGTCACCGTCACCGACTACGACGAGATGGAGACGGCCTGCGCCGAACTCCAGGCCGACGCGGCCGCGTCTGGGCTGGAGGTCCGCCGCATGTGGGGCGCCCAGGACACCGGCTTCGCCACCGGCGCCCTGCCGCTCGGCCAGGGCCTGCCCGACCGCAGGATGGGATTCTGATGGGCCTGCTCTCCCGCCGCCGGCCCGCCGGCGACACCCTCCTGGAAGCCATGGGCATCGACGAGGCCGCCGGCCTCGCCGAACGCCCGCCCGCACCCCTGCCCGTACAACCGACCGCGCGCGAGCTGCGCCGCGCCCGCCTCCTCGAAGACCCCGAGACGTCGATGCGGGTCGCCCCGCGGAAGGGCTGGACCCAGCCCTTCGCCGGCCGGGCAGCAGCGGTGCCGCGCGCCGAGGTCGTCCGCGCCGACACGGCCAACGTCGCCGGGCTGTACCCGTTCCTGCACGCCGGCAGTCTGCCGCCGATGGGGGCGTACATCGGCCAGAACACCCTCACCATGCAAGCCTTCAGCGCCCACCCGGCGGTGTGGGTGAAGGAAGGCCTGTGCACGAACCCGAACGTGATGATCACCGGCATCCCGGGCTCGGGGAAGTCCGCGCACGTCAAAGCGGTCGCCCTGCGTCTGATGGCGTTCGGGCACCGCACCCTCATCGCCGGCGACGTCAAAGGCGAGTACGCGGCGCTCTGCGAGCACCTGGGCGTGGAGCCCGTACGTCTCGGGCCCGGCCTGCCCGGCCGCCTCAACCCCCTCGACGCCGGCCCCCTCGGCACGGGCCTGGACCTCGTGAAGGACCCTGCCGAGCTGCGCGGGCGGCTCACGGAGATCCACCGCCGGCGGCTGACCCTCCTCAAGGCCCTCCTCGAACTCCAGCTGCGGCGGACCCTGGACCCGCAGGAGGAAGAGGCCCTGGACGTCGCCGTCCGGGAGGTGACCGGCGAGCTGCACGGCGCCGGCGCCACCCGGCTGGCCGTCCCCACCCTCCCCCTGGTCTACGACCGGTTGCGCGACCCCACCGACGCCATGGCCCGCGAACTCCGAATCCGTGACGCCGACATCCAGCGCGCCCGGGAGGCCATGGCCCCCATCCGCTCCGCGCTCGGCGCCATGGTCAGCGGCCACCTCGGCGGCTTGTTCGACGAGGAGACCTCCATCGGCCTGGACTGGGACGCCCCGATCCAGTCCGTCGACATCTCCGCCCTGCAGGAGTACGGCGACGAGACGGTCGCGATGGTCCTGTCCTGCGTCTCCACGTGGGCGCAGTCGGCGATCGACCAGCCCGGGCAGCGTCCGTGGATCGTCGTACGGGACGAGCTGTGGCGGCAGATGCGCTCCGGCGGGGCGACGATGGTCAGGAAGATCGACGCCGACCTGCGCCTGTCCCGGGCCACCGGCACCATCCAGGTCCTGGCCACCCACCGCCTGTCGGACTTCGAGTCGGTCGGCGCCGCCGGGTCGGAAGCCGTAGCGATCGCCCGCGACCTGATCGCCTCCTGCGAGACCCGCATCCAGCTCGCCCAGGACACCCGCCCCCTGCAGATGACCCGCGAGGCCATCGGCCTCACCGACTCCGAATGCGCCCTGATCGGCTCCTGGGGCGCGGGCCAGCGCGGCCGCGCCCTGTGGAAGGTCGGTCGCGGCGGCGGATCCCACGCCGTGCAGCTCGTCCTCTCCCGCACGGAGGAGCGGCTCTTCGAGACCGACGAGCGGATGGTGATCTGACGTGGCCGGCCAGCGCGGGCTCACCGTGGGCTTGGACGACAACACCCTGCTTGCCGCGTACGGGGCGGGCGTGGCCGTCACCGTCGGCGGTTCCGTCCTCCTCGCGGCACCCCTGGCCTCCTTCCTCTCGGGCGGCGGGTGGGCGCACAGCAGCCAGGGCGTGCCCGTGACGGTGGTCCTCGCCCTGGCGAAGGGGCCGGCCGCCGTGTACGACCCGGCGCCGCCCGGGTGGCTCTTCTACGCCCTGACCGTGCTGCTGTTGCTGCTGGTGCTGCTCCTGGGCCTGGTCGTCGTCAGGGCGGCCGGCCGCTTCTCCGCGTGCGGCGGCCGCAGCGGCGGCGGCGCCCAGTGGGGCGGGCCGAAGGTCGAGAAGAAGATGGCCGCCCACGACGACCCGGGCCGGCGCACCAACCGGATCACGGCGGGGCGGGGCCTGGGCACGAAGAAGCTGGTGGCGGCGCAGCCCAACATCTCCGCCACGGTGTTCGGTGTTCCGGGTTCGTCGAAGACCACGGGCCTGGTCCTGCCCAACGCCGCCGAATGGCAGGGCCCGCTGCTGGTCACCACCACCAAGGCCGCCGACCTGGACGTCATCCGCGCCCGCCGCCGCTGGTTCGGCCCCGTGTGGGTGATCGCCCCCGCCGGGATCCCGGGCCGGGACACCGACCACTGGTCGCCGGTGGAGTACTGCACCGACGCCAAAGCCGCCGACCGCATGGCGGCCTGGCTCGCCGAGGCCTCCTCCGCCGCCGGGGACAAGCGCGCCGCCGCCTGGGTCGACCAGGCCAAGAGCGTCCTGAAGGGCATCCTTCTCGCCGCGCACCTCTCCGGCGGCGGGATCCGCGACCTGCGCCGGTGGATCACCCTCGGCAAGGACGCCGTCGACCACGTCCGCGCCGTCCTCCTCGCCCACGGTCACACCGACGTCGCCGACGACTACGCCTCCCCGTGGCTGCGCCTGCACGAGGACGGCATCGGCTCCATCCAGTTCAGCCTGAACGTCCTCGCCCGCGTCTTCGCCGACGAGGAGGTCCGCGAGACCTGCGCCCGCTGCGACTTCGCCTTCGAGGACTGGCTCGACAAGCGCGGCACCATCTGCGTCATCGCCTCCGAGGCCGACGCCGACCGGTTCGCCCCGCTCATCAGCTCCCTGATCGCCGGCGCCGTCCACGCCGCCGAGACCCGCTACAACCGCTACGGCCGGGCCATCGACCCCGCCGTCGGCGTCTTCGTCGACGAGGCCGGGACCATGCTGCGCTACCCGCGCCTGCCCAACGTCCTCACCACCGGCCGCGGCATGGGCATCGTCCTCCTCACGGTCTGGCACGACCTCTCCCAGCTCCGCGAATCCCTGGGCCAGCAGAAGGCCAACACGGTCCTGTCCGCGTCCGGGCTGCGCATGCTCCTGCCCGGCTGCGGCGACCTGGAGACCCTGCGCTACTTCTCCGGCCTCTACGGGCGCACCGAGGTCACCAAGACCAGCCACGGCCGCTCCCACAAGTCCCACTCCACCCACACCCAGGCCGTCGAGACCGACCTCGCCCCCGTCCACGCCCTCCAGCAGCTGCCCGACTTCACCGCGATCGCCCAGTACACGAACCTGCCGCCGATCAAGGTGAGGATGCGCCTCACCTTCCGCGACAAGGACCTCGACAAACTACTGACGGATCCCGCGACAACCACCCACGGGACGTGAACCGATGACGACCGACCCCGCCCCCTGCCCCGACCCCGCCCCCGACCCCGTGGACCTGTGGCCGCCCCCGCCCGGCCCACCGGCCCCCGAGCCCCAGCGCTGGGTGTGGGCCGCCATGGAACCTGCGGAACGCCGCCTCCGCCTGCACGAACTCGCCGCCTGGGTCGACTGGCTGCGCACCGCCTTCGAGCTCCACAACGTCATCACCCCCTGCTGGTACCGGCACTCCGCGGTCGTCGAACACCTCACCGCCCTCTACACCGGCTGGATGCGCACCTACGCGGGCGAGAGCGCGCCGGGCCGCGAACTCGCGGAGGCCGACTGGATCCACACCCTGCACGCCTTCACCCCGCACCTGCAGCTCCCCGCCTGCGCGACCGGCACCCATCAGGACCCGCCACCCCGCATCCCAGCCGGCGAGGAGGACTTCACCGGGGCTCTCCATTCCTGATCGCTTCTCCACGGTCTGGCCTCGCAGGGCCGGAACAGGCTTGACCTCAAGTGAGATTCAGGTTGGAGGCTTCTTCGTGTGCCGCTGGCCGTAGGGCAGCGCAGCACTTCACACATTGGAGGAAGTCTCATGTCGAGCAGTGCCCTTTCGAACTCCGGCCCCACTGCGCCCGCCGCACCCTCGGTCCACCGTTCCGGCCTCACCTGGTGGAAGGCGCTGGTCGCCGGTGCGGTCGGTGCGGCCGTGGTCAATCTGATCGTTCTCGGCGCTGCCAAGCTGGCCGGTGCCTCGCTCATCGTCGTCAACGGCAGCGAAGAGCACCCGATCACGGTCGGAGGCGTCATCGGCTCCTCCGTCGTCCCGCTGGTCGTCGGGACGGGCGCTGCCCTCCTGCTGGCCCTGTGGAAGCCGGTCTTCCTGCGGATCGCGCAGTTCGTGGGCGGTGGGCTGGCACTGTTGTCGGTCGCCGGCCCGCTGTCGTCCGGCGCCGACGGCGGCACCGTCGCGGCCCTGTCCCTCATGCACGTCACCCTCGGCGTCGCGGTCGTCGCCACCCTGGAGCTCCACCGCCGCCGCCGTTGAGTTCCTCTGGTGCCGGTGGTGGAGCTCCGCCCGACACCGCGGGCCGTCGCGCGGTTCCTCCCGCATCCAGCCGCTGGTCAGAGGCCTGCGCGGCATGCGGAAAGTGTGTGGCGGCTGCGCTCGTGCTGCCGTACGGTCTGGGGTCCCAGGCGGGCCGCACCGGCGGCACGACGCGTTCGGAGAGCGATCCCCATGACCGACCAGCGAGCAACGACGACCCTGTGGCGCCCCACCGGCCCCGAGGAGCTGGAGCTGGTCCGGGAGCTGGACTGGCGTGCCTGGCCGCCTCGGCTGCCGGAGCAGCCGATCTTCTACCCGGTGCTCAACGAGGACTACGCGGTTAAGATCGCGAGGGACTGGAACGTGCCGCACAGCGGCGTCGGCTTCGTCACCCGCTTCGAGGTCGAGTCGGACTTCCTGAGCCGGTACCCCGTACAACAGGCCGGCGGGCAGACGATCCTGGAGCTGTGGGTGCCGGCCGAGGAGCTGGACGAGTTCAACGCCCACATCGTCGGCAGGATCGAGGTCGTCCACGAGTTCCGCGGCACGTCGCCCGGCTCCCCCGCCAGCAGCCCGCTGTAGGTCGCGGGCAGCGAGCCGCAGCTGCTGCGCCGTGTGCCGTGCGCTGTGCGGTCGCGTTCCTGCTGCGTCTGCGTCACGGTGCGAAAACGCCGGCCCTGCGGCAGCACGCCGTGCTCCCACGACCCTGCACGGCCAGCGGGGGGCAGGCCCTCAGCGGTGGGGGTGGGCGGCGGGGGCCTGTGGGGTGGTCCCCGCGGCGTGAGCGGTGCCGTCACCGCACATCGCCTTGGCGTACAGGGCCGTCAGTGCACCGTCGATGGGGTGGGGCTGCGGCGTGCCGGAGGAGTCCAGCTCGTTCCACCGCATCAGGTTGATCGCCACGGACATCTGGCGCTTGCCGTCCGCCCGGGTCAGGGAGATCGCCCCGGCTCCCCACGCCGAGCCGTCGTGCCCCCAGAAGGTGCCGCAGCCGGTGCGGACCTCGTGCAGCCCGAGGCCGTACTGGACGGTCGACCCGTCCAGGGCGCGGACCGGGAGGGTCTGCTGCATCTGCGCCAGGGACGCCCGGCTGACGATCCTGCCGTCGAGCAGCTTGGCGTAGAAGCGGTTCAGGTCCTCCATCGTGGACACCAGGCCGGCACTCGGCCCCACCCAGGAGTTGGTGTAGACGCTGTAGTCCCGCGGCGGGTCGAGGAGGCCGAAGAAGGACTCGTACATCCGCGAGTGGGGGCCCTGGATGCGCGGGCCGGCCGGGAACTCGGTGTGCCGGAGGCCGGCGCGGGCGATGACATGGCGGGTGATGTACTCCTCGGGCGTGCTGCCGGTCACCTGCTGGAGGAGCTGGCCGAGGAGGATGTAGTTGGTGTTGGAGTACACGCCCGTCGGGCCTCCCGGCTCGCCGGTGGCAGGCGCCCCGAGCCCCATCTCGATCAGCTCGGTCGGGCGGAACTCCCGGAAGCGGTTCTCGTCCAGGCTCTTCGCCGACATGTCCGGCAGGGACGGGAATCCCTGGAGGGACGGGAACGCGTACGGGATGTAGTCCGGGATGCCGCTGGTGTGGTTGAGCAGCATCCGGACCGTGATCTTCCGGCCGCGCTCCCCCGGCACCAGGTGCGGCAGGTAGTCGCCGATCGGCGCGTCGAGTCGGATCCGGCCCTGCTCGACCTGCTGCATGACCGCGGCGGCGGTGAAGGTCTTGCTGATGCTGCCGACGCGGTGCTTCATGTCGGCCCTGACGGGACGTCCGGTCGTGACGTCGGCGACCCCGGAGGCACCGCGCCAGGTCCGGCCGGAGTCGCGCACCTCGGCGAACACCCCGGGCATGCCGGCCCGGTGGACGTCGTTCAGGGCGGCTTTCAGCTCCGCGGGGGCGAAGCGGGCGGCGGGCGGCCTCGTGCCGCCGCCGTCGGCTGTCGGCGCGGCCGCCGTCGCCGTCGCCATCGCCGTCGCCGTGGCCGTCGCTCTGGTCGTGGCCGTGGCCGTCGCTGTGGTCGTGGCCTCGGCCGTCGACGTTCCGCTTGCCGCGGCGGGTACGGGGGCTGCCGCCGCCACCGTGCCCGCACACACACCGAGCGCGGCCACGCTCGCGCACACCGCCAGTCGGATCTTCATCTCCTATGTCCCTTCTTGGTGGATGGGGGCCACGGGGGCTCTCCCCCGTGCTCGTCGGCGCGCACTGTTCACGCGGCCAGGGCGCGCCGCAGGGCTCCGGCGAGTTCGGCGTTCTGCCGCTGCGAGATGTCGGCGGAGAGGATCGCCTGCGACCCGTGGAAGGTGCCGGGCCACTGGTGCAGCTCGACCGGTACGCCCGCCTGCAGCAGCCGCAGCGCGTACTCGATGTCCTCGTCGCGGTTCGGGCAGAACTCCGCCGTGGCGACGTACGCGGGCGGGAGGCCGGACAGGTCGGTCGCCCGGGCCGGGGCGGCGTACGGCGTGGCGGGCCGGGAGCCCAGGTAGTGCCGCCAGGCGGCGGTGGTCTTGTCGCGGGTGAACCAGGGGGTGTCGGTGAAGTTCCGGGCCGACCACGTCTGCTGCCGGTCGTCGAGCCCCGGCTGGTTGAGCAGCTGGAAGCAGATCGCCGGGCCCTGCTCGTCGCGCGCCCGCAGTGCCACCGCGGCCGCGAGACCGCCGCCGGCGCTGTGGCCGCCGACCGCGATCCGCGCCGGGTCGATGCCGAGTTCGGCCGCGTGCGCGGCGGTCCAGTCCAGGACGGCGTACGCGTCGTCCAGGGCGGCCGGGAACGGGTTCTCGGGCGCCCGGCGGTAGTCCACCGAGACGACCACCGCGCCGGAGCCGTCCGCGAGCCGGGCGGCCCACGGGTGCTCGGTGTCCAGGTCGCCGAAGACGAAGCCGCCGCCGTGCAGCCAGACGATGGCGCCCGCGCCGCCCTGCGACGGCGCCCGGTGCGGACGGTAGATCCGTACCGCCACGTCGGGTTCCGCGGGCACCGTGCGGTCCTCGACGTCCATGCGCGAGGTGTCCGGCGCGGCGCCCGCGGCGACCAGGGCGGCAACCGTCTTGCGGGTGGCCTCCGGGTCGTTCAGGTCGGTCTGGGGAAGGAACGGGATGAAGGGTTCGAGTTCGGGGTCCATGACGACGATCCTCAGGGCCGCGCCCCCGGCCGGTCATCCGCCAACCGTCGCGCGTCCTGCACCGATTGCGCGCCGATCGGCGCCCCCGCTCCGACCTCCTGTCCTTCTATTCTGTGTGCCATGGAGGCACTGGCCGTACGGCTGTCGGGACTGGATCCGTACGTCGACGGCGCGATGCGCATCGTCGCGTTCTACGACACCCTGATGCGCCGGCGGGTCGACCTGCCGGCGCTCGCCCGGGCCTCGGCCGGTCTCGCCGAGTGCGTGGTCGGGATCCGGCTCCACGGCACGGGGCGGGCGATCCGCATCGCACCCGACGGGAGCCAGGCACCGCCCAGCAACAGCCAGGCACCGCCCGACGGCAGCCAGGCACCGCCCCGTGGGAGCCAGGCACCGCCCCGCAAGAGCCAGACGCCACCGCCCGACCCCGCGCCGCGGGCCGCCGCGTCCACCACGACGCCGATCACGCTCGACGAGGAGGAGATCGGCACCGTCTGGCTGGAACGCCCCGGCCCGCCCGGCCCCCTCGACGAGGTGCTGCTGGACCGGCTCGCCATCGCCGCCGCGGCCGCCGCCGAGCGGTACGGACCGGCCCGCACCACCATGGCCGACCCCGCCCTCGTCGAACTGGTCATCAGCCCCGACAGTGACGAGGCGGCCCGGGCCCGGGCGTTACGGCTCCTCGGGTTCGCCGCCGCCGGGCCGCCGGTCCGGGCCGTCGCCGTGCGGTCGGAGCTGCCGCTGGACCGGATCGGCGGGCTCGTCTGCCCGGCCCGCCCGGTGAAGGCGGCGCCGCTCGGCGACGTGGGGGTGATCCTGGCCACGGGGGTGGACCCGGCCCGGTTCCCGACGGGCGTACGGGCCGGGATCGGCGCCGCGGTCAGCCCGGACCGGTCCTGGCGCGAGGCCCGCACCGCCCTGCGGTTCACCACCGCGCGCCGGCCGGTCGTGCACCACGACGAGCTGGGGGCAGTGGCGCTGCTGGCCCGGATCCCGGAGGAGGCCGTGCGGGAGAACGCGGACGTCACCGCGATCGCCCGGATCGCCGCCACCCCGGGAGACCTGGAGACGCTGGACGCGTACTGCACGGCCGGCTCCCTGCGCCAGGCCGCCGACGTCCTGCACCTCCACCACAGCAGCGTCGCCCGCCGCCTGGACCAGATCGCGAAGACCCTGGGCATCGAACTCACCGAACCCATGGGCCTGACCCGGGCACGGCTCGCGCTCACGGCATGGCATCTGATCAACAACTGAGCGGGCTTCCGGGGGCGTACTTCCACCAGGACGACGGTGGCGACGCCACCGCCACCAGCGGCACCGGGTGCCGCCGTCCGGGCGCGTGTTGGAACAGCACGGTGACGGGTCGCCGCTGTTACTCTGCGGGCCCCAGGCACAGGCAACACAACACATCCACATCCCGCATCCACCACGTACGGACCGCACGCCGGCCGGTCGACACGATGCGCCTGAGCCGAAGACCGACATCTCCCGCTCGCGAGGATGCGGACCGTGCACGACTTCACCCGCCCCGCCCACCCCGGCCACCAGCCGCCGCCGGCACAGCTGACCGGCCGCATCGTCCGCCCCGACGATCCCGGCTACGCGGGCGCGAGCCTCGGCTGGGACGAGCTGTTCGTCCGCTACCCCCTGGTCATCGTCTACGCCCGGAACACCGAGGACGTGGTCAACGCCCTCGCGTGGGCGCGGCAGAACGACGTCGCCGTGCGCGTCCGGAGCGGCGGCCACAGCCTCGAAGGCTGGTCGAACGTGGACAACGGCATCGTGATCGACGTCAGCGAGCTCAAGTCGGTCCACATCGACGCCGCCGCCCGTATCGCAACCGTGGGCGCCGGCCTCACCCAGCTGGAAGCGGTGACCGCCCTCGCCGCACAGGACCTCGCGGTGACGACCGGAACCGAGGGCAACGTGGGCCTCGTCGGTGCGACGCTCGGCGGCGGCTTCGGCTTCCTCACCCGCTGGCTCGGCATGGCCTGCGACAACCTCGTCGGCGCCGAGGTCGTCGTCGCAGCAGGCGACAGCACCGACGCCGAGGTGATCAAGGCGGACCAGCTGGAGAACGCCGACCTGCTCTGGGCGCTCCGCGTCGCGGGAAACGGCAACTTCGGGATCGTCACGTCCCTCACCTACACGGTGGCTCCGCTGCGCAGCGTCACCTATCTGCAGGCCCGATGGGAGGGCCTCGGCGACCTGCACGGCGTCTTCGACACGTGGCAGCGTACGGCGCCGTCCGCCGACGACCGCCTCGGTACGCAGCTCGAGATCCACCGGGACGAGGCCCTGCTGTACGCCGTGCTCGTGGAGGGATCGCCGGCCGAGGCGGAGGAGATGCTGGCCGCGGTCCTGGCGGTCGGCAGCCCCGAGGTCACGGTGCAGGCCGGCAACTGGGGTGACGTCTACGCGGGATTCCAGGTTCCGAACGAGCGCGATCCGGCGAACTGGAAGTTCTTCTCGCAGTTCGTCACGGAGCCCTTCCCCGGGGAGGCGATCAGCCTGATTTCGTCCTTCATGCGGAACGCGCCCACGGAGGCCAGCAACTTCTTCACCCAGGCCTTCGGCGGCGCGGTCGGGAGGATCCCCCGCGACGGCACGGCCTTCCCTCACCGCGACGCGCTGTTCTACGCGGAGCCCGGCGCCGGCTGGGGGTTCCGCGGGCGGGCGGGCAGTGGCGATGCGCTCACCGGGCGGGCCCAGGCCTGGATCGCCGAGTTCGGCCAGGCGCTGCGGCCGTACGTGAACGGCGCCTACGCCAACGTGCCGAACATCGGCATGCAGGGCTGGGCGACTGCCTACTGGGGGCCGAACCTCGACCGGCTGCGCGAGGTCAAGGCGAAGTACGACCCGCACCACGTCTTCTCGTACGAGCAGAGCATCCCGCCCGCGTCCCGCAGCCACGATCGCGCGTGATCCCGTACCGGTCCCCCCGTCCTCGTTCCCCGTTCCTCCTCGTTCCTCGTTTGAGGTGACAACAGAATCAATCGGCCCAACAGGGTGAAATGTATGGAATCAGGTGGGTAGTGGCCGGTTCGTGCACCGAGCATGTTCCTTGATCCGTTGTCAGCAGCATGGAAAGGGACGTTCGTGGCCGACAGCAAGACCGACAAGGCCAGGAAGGCCGCCGCATCGATCGGACTCGTGACCCCGATCGGCAAGGCGGCAGTAGCAGCCCCGCAGGCGCCCCGCGCCGACGAGGAGTGGCCGCTGCCGGGCGGCAGCGCCCGGGTGTACTACGGGGAGGGCCAGCAGGGCGTGGTCCGGCCGGTCGTCCTGGCCGACGGGTTCAACCTCGGGCCGACCGACTTCGACTGGCTCTACGACCACCTGGAGAACGGCCGGTACCCGTTCATCAGCGAGCTCCGGCGCCGCGGACGCACTCTGATCCTCGTCGGGTTCGAAGAGCGCAGCGAGTCGATCCTCCGGAACGCCGAGACGGCGACCGCCGCGATCATGCGGACCATCGCCGAGCAGCTGGGCGACACCCGCCTGGTCGTCGGCGGGTTCAGCATGGGCGGCATGGTCACCCGGTACGCGCTGGCGAAGATGGAACTGCAGCGCATGGACCACCGGGTCGGCGTCTACGTGTCGTTCGACACCCCGCACCGGGGTGCGTGGGTGCCGATCGGGCTGCAGGCGTTCGCGCACTACCTCGCCCCGGTGGACGACACGTACCTGCGGCAGATCGGCAGCCCTGCCTCGCAGCAGATGCTCTGGCGGTACCTGGACAGCGTGGACGGCACGCCGAAGGAGAGCCCGCTGCGGAAGGAGTTCAAGGAGAAGCTCCAGCAGGTCGGCGGTTGGCCCCGCATCCCGCGCCTGCTCGGCGTGTCCAGCGGACGCGGCGACGGCGTGGGCAACGGCGTCCGCGCCGGTGCGAAGACGCTGAGCTGCTCCGGGCCGCTTTTCGACGGCACGTACTTCCTCGCCCAGTCGCAGGGCGACCCGGCGGAGGTGGCCGTGCTGAACGGCATCCTCGGGGGGCCGCACACGATCATCACGCGGGGCTTCCCCGAGCTGGACGGGGCGCCGGGCGGGACGCTGGAGTCGTTCGGTCTCGTCGGCGACACGCTCAAGCAATTCGGCGAGGCCATCGAGATGGCGCACCGGTCCGTGTGCTTCGTGCCGTCCGTCAGCGCGGTCGCCGTCCGAGACCTGGACCGGCAGGACGACCTGTACGTCGACGTCCACAACCTGCCCCCGGAGGAGTCCGAGCTCGACGACTTCATGCTCTCCTCGGACAACGACCCGCACGCCATCATGACGCGCGAGATCGGCGAGTGGGTCCTGGACCGGCTGCCCGACTGAGCGACGTACGGCTCGACCCGACCGGGGCGGGCCACCGATCCACCCGCCGGCCGACGACGCCCACGACGACCGGGATGCAGGTGACGAGGGGCCCGGCGATGCGCGGTCCGGCGCACGTGCCGAGGA
>NZ_JBHXTC010000004.1:242165-267450 GCF_042677605.1 Streptomyces sp. NPDC127106
CGAGCGTTTCCCCCTCGGCGCCGCCCCCCGCGGGGGGGCCCCCCCCCCCCCCCCCCCCGCGGGGGCCGCCCACCGCCCCCCCCGCCCCGCCCCCCCCGGCCCGTTTCGGCGAGGAGCCGGCGGTACGTCATCGGAACGGTGTCCGTGGAGACTTCGGTGTGCAGGTGGCGGCACGGCCCGCCGACGCCTACCTCCCCTTCGACCTCGTCGTCCGCCCCGGCGCGGAGCCGCGCGAGGTGCTGGACGTGGTCGCTGCCTGCGCCGGACTGCTCGTCTGCGCCCTGGCGGCGGCCGACCCGCGGATACGGGCCTGGCACTGGGGGCCGTGCGACCCGGCGGGTTTCGCTGCGACGGGAGTCGCCGAAGTCCTGCTGCACACGCGCGACATCGCCCAGGGGTTGGGGGTTCCGTGGCTGCCGCCCGCCCGGCTGTGCGACGCGGTCCTCCAGCGCCTCTTCCCGGATGCTCCGTCCGGCGACCGTGCCCGGGTCCTGCTCTGGTGCACGGGACGGGGTGAACTCGAGGGCCGCCCCTGGCTCACGTCGTGGCGCTGGCAGGCAGCGCTGCCCGACCGAGGGAAAGCACGAGGGCCCCGGTCTCCCTGAGGAGGCCGGGGCCTTCATCGAGCGCTGGGCAGGCCTTGCACCTGCATCCCCCCACAGGAAGTGGGGTGCCTTTCCTTGGACCACCAACGCCAGTCCCACCACCGGTTTCCCGGCCGCGAGCTCGAGATCAATCATACGGTATGCAGCCGACTACGCCGACCACGCCGACCACCCCGGGGCTCACGACCTCCGCAGCAGCCGCTGGAAACGCACGCCGGCACCGACACCGACGAGGCATGCGATCGCCATCAGGGCCAGTGTCGCCGCAAGCGCCCGGCCGGACTGCCCGGGGTGCAGGATCACGGCCCAGGGCTCCGGGAAGGGGCCCCGCCGGCCGACGACGCCCACGACGAACGGGATGCAGGTGACGAGGGGCCCGGCGATGCGCGGTCCGGCGCACGTGCCGAGGAGCATGGCCGCCGCGAGGTAGAAGGTGATGTTCCGGCCCACGGCGAGGGCGATGTCGTCGGCGCCGAGGACGTGGGCGATGCCCGTGACGGCCAGGGCTGTCGCAGCGAGGAGCGCGGCCAGGGCGGTGTCCCAGCGGTGGACCGGCCGCAGGGCCGTCGCCTCGGTCTTCGGGTCGATCCGCCCCGTGCCGTTCAGCCAGAGCACGGCGGGCACCACCGCCACCAGCGCGCTGAGCAGGAAGTGGCCGCTGCCGCCGAGGAGGGACGGCAGGGGCAGCACCGTGCGTCCGAGTGCGATGCCGAGGAGGGCGGTGAGGAGCGTCGCCGGGACGGTCAGGGCCGCGTGGCGGGAGGCGAGCCACCAGATCACCGGGCGACTCCCGGAATGGTGCGGTCCGCGCGGTCGGTGCAGCCGGTGAGTGCCTTCCGGTACTGCTCGTACCAGGCCAGTTGCACGGCGCGCGGCTGGGCGAGGACCTGCCGGACGTAGTCGACGTCCTGGGCGGTGTAACGGTGGGAAACCGGGGCTGGCGGGGTGCCCGCCGCCGTGGCGGCGAGCCAGGCGTGGAGTGGCTGCGTGTCCTGCATCGCGGGGTAGTGGCCGGTGGTCCGCGCGCATTCGGGCACGGGGGGCATCAGCATGCTCGCGAGCTGGAGCGGTACGTGCGGGTCGCGGACGGTGCCTTTGCCGCCGAACTCGGCCTCCCCGGGCCGGGGTGCGGCGCTGAGCGTGCCGGCGACGGGCACCCCGGCCTCCGTCAGGCGGGCGGTGTGGCCGCGGACGAGGTGCACGACCCGGCTGCGGTCGGGGGTTTCGGGCCACAGGCAGACGGTGGGGCGGCCGCTGGTGTCGCAGACGAGGTCCGAGGGGTCGCGGGCGAGTACGGGGTTGTAGTCGAGGCCGTGCACGAGCCAGACGGCCGCTGCGGCGGCCGCCGCCGCGCGGGCGACGGCGAGCACCCGTGCCGCCTTGAGGAACGGGTGGATGAACAGGGCTGCCGCCAGGCAGAGCCCGGTGGCGAGGACGAGCGGGGCCCAGATGGCCGCCGGGTCGATCACCTGGCCGGGGTGGCAGCAGGAGTCGTACGCCCGTGCGACGAGGTGGCGCGGCCAAGGCGGGCTGAAGGAGACGGGGAAACCCACGACGCAGAAGCCGACGACCATGGCGATCGGCGCGGCGGCGAGGCCCGGCAGGACCCGCCCGAGCAGGTAGCCGAGGAGGCTCGCAGCCGCCAGTACGGCTGCGTACGCAGCGATCATGCCCGTGTGGGCGGGCGCGGGCAGGGCTCCGGCCGCTCGGGAGGTGAGGAGCAGAGCGGCGGCGAGGCCCGCCAGGCCCATGCCCCAGACCGGCAGGAGCCCGGCGAGCGCGATGGCGAGCGGCGAGCGGACGGGCGCCGACTCCAGGACGCGGCCGCGGCGCAGCCGTGCGGCCTCCCAGGCGCCGGCCGCCGAACAGGCCGCTGCTGCCACGGCCAAGGCGGGATCAATGCTCCCGACCACCGAAGGCCCGTAGCCGGGCCGGACGGAGGCGGTCATTCCCTCACCGAGGAGCACGACGACGTAGACGAGGAGGAACGGCAGCAGCGCCGTGGCCGACGACGTACGCAGCAGGGTGAGCAGGCGCATGGCTCAGACCTCCCGCTCGACGAGGCGGGCGTACGCGGCCTCGGCCCGCTCGCGTGCTCCGCCTCCGGCGGCCGGGGCGGGGGCGAGGGCGTGGAACTCCTGCGGCGCCCCCTGGAAGCGGACGGCGCCCCGGTCGAGGACGACGACCTGCTGGTAGAGGTCGGCGAGGTCCTCCGTCTGGTGGGTGGAGACCACGATCCGCACGGTGGCGGACAGCTCGGCGACGAGTTCGCGGAACATCTGCCGCTGGGTGGGGTCGAGTCCGGCGGTCGGTTCGTCCATCAGGATCAGTTCGCTGCGGTGGCCGAGCGCCCCGGCGATGCCGATGCGGCGCAGCTGGCCGCCGCTGACCCGGTGGCTCTTGCGGTCGGCGAGCGAGCCCAGCCCGACCCGGTCGATGGCGGCGGCGGACGCCTCCCACGCCTCGGAGCGCTTCAGGCCCTTGAGCCAGCCGGCGTACGCCACCTGTTCGCGGACGGTCAGCCCGGGTACGGGAGTGATCTGTTGCGGGATCCACGCCACCTTGCGCCGGTAGGCGGCGAGGGAGCGGCGCTCGGCCCGGGTCCGGCCGAGCGCGACCGTGCCGGAGCGGGGGCGCAGTTGTGAGGCCGCGAGCCCCAGCAGCGTCGACTTGCCGGCGCCGTTCGGGCCGAGGAGGACGGTGGCGGGGGCATCGAGGACCAGCCCGAAGTCGGTGAAGACGGGGTCCTGCCGGCCGTAGCGGAAGGAGATGCCGTCGAGGACGAGTGCCATGCGCTACGCACCCTCCGTGGCGCGGTACGCCCGCCGACGCCACCGACCGCTCCGTAACTGTCGCTGTTCGCTCATCGACATGCCCTCTCCTTCCCCCGGGACGGCGCACGGAGGCAGAGGGCTGCGCGGGCTCTCCCCCAGAGGCCGCAAGACGTTTCGAACGCTAACGCCGGAAGATCCCACTCCGCCGCAATGGCACCCGGTTTGGCCGGAATCCGACCTGACGCCGTGTACAGGCCCCGACCGCACTTCTACGGCTCAGGAGAGCAGGTCGATTCGGGTTCCGACGCCGCGCCGTTCGGCGTGCTCGTAGGCGAGCCAGGCGAGGGCGAGGTCCTGCCAGGGCAGTCCGACCGGGGCGTAGACGGTGCGTGCCGTGGGGCTGGTGCGGCCCGGGTGGTCGTGGCGGAGGACCTCGCCCAGGGTGGCCCGGGCGGCTGTGGCGGGCAGTCCGGCGGCTGCGAGTGCTCCCGTGGCGGCGGCCAGTTCACGGTCGTCGACCACGAGGAGCGCGGCTGCGAGCAGGTCCGCGGAGAGCTCCTGCTTGCCGGGCTCATCGGCTCCCAGTGACGTGAGGTGCTGCCCGGGCCGGGTGTCGGCGAGGTGCAGCAAGGGCGTGCGGGACCACGTTGCCAGCAGGACGACATCGGCGGCTGCGGAGACGTCCGCGGGAGAACCGAGCGTGCGTCCGCCGTGCCGGGCAGCGAAGGCGGCGGACCGGGCCGGGTCGGTGTCGTACACGACGACTTCGCGGAAGCTTCGCATGGTGCGCAGTCCGCGGGCCATGAGTTCGGCTTGTGCGCCCGCGCCGATGACGCCGAGTACCGCGTCGCCCGCCGGGGCGGGGGCGGCGAGGACGTGGGTGCCCAGGGCTGCTGCGAGTCCGGTGCGCCAAGCGGTGATGGTGGCGGAGTCCAGCAGCGCGAGGAGTTCGCCGTCGCGTCCGCTGTGGAGGCAGATCACACCGCGGAGCGCGGGGCGGCCGGCGGGGAACTTGGCGTTCACCTTCACCGTGTACGCGTCGATGCCGGGCAGCAGCCCGGGGATCAGGGCTGTCGCCGTGCCGGCGAACGGCAGGTCGGTCCTCACCCGTTGCCCCTGGGCCGACCAGGAGTCCGTGCTGCGGAAGCCTTCCTCCAGGGCGGCCGTGCAGGCCTCGGGCTCCAGTACGGCCGCCAGATCGCTGCGGGTCAGGATGAGGGTCATGCGCCCATGATCCCCATCCGGGGTACGGGCGCCCACCCGCCGGTCCGGCCGCCCGGCTCCCTTCCACGCCGGGCCTGGGCCGCCAGGGCGGCGCGACCTCGGTCGTCACGTCATGCGTCGCGGTGTCCGGTGTCGCTCTATGGACGACGTCCGCCGATCCTCAGCGGGCGTCCTCAGCGGGCGGCCACCGGTCGGTCGAACAGCTCCGGTTCCGGACAGGCGTCGCGGATTCGCCGGTGCGGTCGGTCCGGGACGGTCGCTAGCATGTCACCATCCGGGCGACAATCCCGCCGTAATCCCGCCGTCGGCGAAAAGGTGACGACCATGGAAGCGCAGAACACCCCGGGGACGGGGCCGGCCTCGTTCCTGGCCGCCTCCGCGGCTCTGGGCATGATGAACGCCGCCGCCCGCACCGCCCGCCACGCGCCGCCCGACGAAGCCGACTGGAGCGACCCTCAGCAGGCCCTCGCCGCACTGCTGCTCCTGCGCCACCTGCGCGAGGAACTCGCGGGCTGGGAGACCGGATTGATCGAGACCGCCCGCACCGCCGGAGCCACGTGGGCGGATCTGGCCGAGCCCCTCGGGGTGGCCAGTCGTCAGGCCGCCGAGCGCCGCTACCTTCGCCTGCGCCCCGACACCGCCGCCGGAACCGCCGCGGGCAGCACCGGCGAGCAGCGTGTCCAGGCGGCCCGCGACCGGCGCGCCGCCGACCGCGCCGTCACCACGTGGGCCCGCGACAACGCGGCCGAACTGCGTCGTCTGGCCGGGCAGATCGGCGCCCTGGAGGACCTCGCGGTCGGCGCCGTCCCGGTCATAGCGCGCCTGCTGGACGCCCTCGGCGACGACGAACCGGCCCGGCTGCTGGCCCCGCTCGCCGAGACCCGCCCCCACCTCGCGGCCGGCCACCCGGCGATCGCCGACGACCTCGACCGGCTCGCGGCCCGTACCGACCGGCTGCGCGCCGACAGCGACCGGCAGCGCCGTACCCCGCCGCCGGCCCGGCGTTGACACCACCGCCGCCCGGCACACCGTCCATCACCGTCACCGTTTTCGTTCTCTAAGGAGAGACCCACGTGGGTAGCAGTACCGAGACGCTGGAGTTCCAGGCCGAGACCCGTCAGTTGCTGCAGCTGGTGATCCACTCGATCTACTCGAACAAGGACATCTTCCTGCGCGAGCTGATCTCCAACGCCTCCGATGCACTGGACAAGCTCCGCCTGGAGTCGCTGACCGACTCCACCATCGAAGCCGACACCGCCGACCTGCACATCTCGCTCGAAGTCGACCAGGACGCCCGCACGCTGACCGTCCGCGACAACGGCATCGGCATGAGCCGGGAAGAGATCGTGGAACTCATCGGCACGATCGCCAAGTCCGGCACCGGCCGGCTGCTGGAGAAGATCAAGGAGGCCAAGGACGCCGCCGCGGCGCAGAGCCTGATCGGGCAGTTCGGCGTCGGCTTCTACTCGGCGTTCATGGTCGCCGACAAGGTCATCCTGCGCACCCGGCGGGCCGGCACCGACGAGGGCACCCTGTGGGAGTCCGACGGCGAGGGTACGTACACCATCCAGGCCGTGGACGGCCTGCCGGTCGGGACCTCGGTGACGCTCCACCTCAAGCCCGCCGACAGCGAGGACGGGCTGGCCGACTACCTGGCCGGGTGGAAGATCCGTCAGATCGTCAAGCAGTACTCGGACTTCATCCGCTGGCCGATCAAGATGGCCGCCGAGCGCACCGGGGCCGACCTCGGCAGCGACGCCGACACCGACGGCGACGCCACGGCGGCCGAAGACGGTGCCACCGGCCCCGCCGCCACCCCGGCCATGGACACGCTCAACTCGATGAAGGCGCTGTGGGCCCGGCAGCGCAGCGAGGTGTCCGAGTCCGAGTACAGCGAGTTCTACAAGCAGATCAGCCACGACTGGCTCAACCCGGCCGAGACCATCCACATGCGCGCCGAGGGCACCTTCGAGTACGAGGCGCTGCTGTTCATCCCCTCGCAGGCGCCGTTCGACCTGTTCTCCCGCGAGACCAAGCGCGGCGTGCAGCTGTACGTCAAGCGGGTGTTCATCATGGACGACTGCGAAGCGCTGATGCCGAACTACCTGCGCTTCGTCAAGGGTGTCGTGGACGCCCACGACCTGTCGCTGAACATCTCCCGCGAGATCCTGCAGCACGACCGCCAGATCCAGGGCGTGCGCCGGCGCCTGGTGAAGAAGGTCCTCGGCGCGCTCAAGAACATCCAGGCGGGTGACGACGCCGAGCGCTACGCGAAGCTGTGGGGCCAGTTCGGCCGGGTCCTCAAGGAGGGCCTGCTGGAGGACACCGACAACACCGAGGCCCTGCTGGCGCTGGTGTCGGCCGAGTCCACGCACGACGCGGAGAAGACGACCACCCTGCGCGAGTACGTCGAGCGCATGAAGGACGGCCAGGACGCGATCTACTACCTGACCGGCGAGACCCGCGCGATGGTGGAGAACTCCCCGCACATGGAGGCCTTCGCCGCCAAGGGGTACGAGGTCCTGATCCTCACCGACCCGGTGGACGAGGTCTGGGTCGAGCAGGTCCCGGGCTTCGACGGCCACCGCTTCCAGTCCGTCGCCAAGGGCCAGGTCGACCTCGACGCGGCCGCCGACGGCGATGCGGAAGCCGACTCCGACAAGGCCAAGCGAAACCAGGACTTCGCCGCCCTGCTGCCCTGGATGGCGACGGCCCTGTCCGAGCACGTGAAGCAGGTCCGGCTGTCGTCGCGGCTGACGACGTCGGCGGCGTGCATCGTGGGCGACGCCCACGACATGACCCCGACCCTGGAGAAGATGTACCGGGCCATGGGCCAGCAGATGCCGCCCGTCAAGCGGATCCTGGAGCTCAACCCCGCCCACCCGCTGGTCAGCGCGCTGCGCTCGGCCCACGAGGCCAATGCGGACGACCCCGCGCTCACGGAGGTCACCGAGCTGGTGTACGGCAGCGCGCTGCTCGCCGAGGGCGGTGACCTGCCCGACCCGGCCCGCTTCACCCGCCTGCTCACGACCCGCCTGACCCACACGCTGTAACCGGCCGGTCGGCGTCGCCGGGCGCGCTCCTCGCCGCGGTGCGAGGGGCGCGCCCGGCACTCGCACGTGGTCCGCACGGACCGCATCGCCGGGTCCACCGCGATGCCGCAGGTGTCGTCAGCCCGGGGAGGCTCGGACGATCCCCATTTCGGCCACTTAGTGCGATGATCTTTCGTCGTGCCTGTGATCGCGCTGATGGGCCGAGCGACGAGGCGTGGGAACGGATACGGCACCCGGTACCGCCGGACCCCTGAACCGCCCGTGAGGAACACACCTGCCATGACGACACAGCAGCCGCCCCGGCCCCCCGGCCACCGGGCCCGGACCGCGGGCCGGGACCGTACGTCCCCTCAGGGGCGGGTCCCGCGGTGAACGACCCCCAAGGCCTGGGCTTCTACATACCCGGCGCCGTGCTGCTGCTCGCGACGCTGCTGAAGTTGCCCGCGCTCCGGCGCAATCCGCGCGACGAACTCCTGCGTTCCGTGTGCGTCCTGCTGGCGCTCGCGACGGCCGTGTTCGGGTTCACCGCGATCCCGAGCCTCGTCGCGGTCAACCGGATCACCGGCGTCCCCAACGCCGCGGCGCCCTTGGTCTACTCGCTCCTCACGGCGTACTCCGGGGCCAACATCGTCCTCATCCTCCACTGGAGCCGCGGCCCCGCAGACGCCGACGGGGAGCGGACGCGCCGGCGGGCCCGACTGTGCACCGCGGTCACGCTCGCCGTGATCGTGGCCGTCAACACGCTGTTCGTCCTCGGCGACGCCCCCGTCGAGCGCCTGCGCGACCTCGACACGTACTACGCCAACACCCCGTTCATCAGGGAGACGATCCTCCTCTATCTCACGGCGCACACCACCGCGGCCGTCACCATGACGGTGCTGTGCTGGCGGTGGGCCCGCGCGGTGCGGGGCGCGCTGCGCGCGGGGCTGGTGCTGATCGTCGTCGGCTACGTGCTCAACCTGTGCTACGACGTCGCCAAGTTCGCCGCGGTCGGGGCGCGGTGGGCGGGCTGCGACTGGGACGTGCTCGCCGTCGAGGTCGCCCCGGCCCTCGCCTCCGTGTCGGCGCTGCTGATCGCGGCCGGGTTCGTCCTGCCCCTCGTCGCCGAGCCCGTCGCGAGCCGGTGGCGGATGTGGCGCCGGTACCGGCGGCTGCGCCCCCTGCACGAGGAACTGCGGGTGGCGACCGAGCGCAGCATCGACCTGTCCGCCGGCGGATCCTGGGTGCCGATCGAGATCCGGCTGACGCAGCGCGAGTCGGACATCCACGACGGCATCCTCACCGTCAACCCCTACCTGGAGGCCGAGCTGCGCGAGCGGGCACTGCGGGCGGAGCTGGCGCACGGGCGCCCGGCGGAGGAGGCCGCGGCGGTGGCGGACGCCGCAGCGCTGGTCAGCGCCGTCGTCCACTGGGAGCGCGCCCGCCGCACGGCCGCCTCGCCGGGCCTGGGGCCGGGCCGGGGGCCGGGAGCGGTTCCGGCTCCGACCCTGGTTCCGGGCGAGGTTCCGGGCAAGGTGCCGGGTTCGGACCGGGGCGCGGACCCGAGCCCGGTCCCGCACCCCCTCCCCCACGCCGCGGACGCGGTGCTGACCTCACCGAACAGCCCCCAGGGGCTCGTACGGATGTCGCTCGCGCTGTCCCGGTCCGCCACCGTCCGCTCCTTCCGCCGATCCGCCCTCGAAGGGAGCGGCCCCACCCGATGACAGCCCACGGCCGAACCGGCGGCACGGCCCCCGCTCAGCCGAGGCGGGTGAGCCGGCTGCCGACGGAGGGCTCGGTCAGGGCGTGCTGGACGGCCACCGGCACGCTCTTGGCGCCTTCACCCTCACCGGCCGTCAGGGTGCCGATCTCCGTGCCGGCCTTCGCCGCGTGCGGCAGCGGCGAGGCGCCGGCGGCGGCGACGGTGAGCTTGAACCGCTGGCCCGGTACGCCGATCACGTTCAGGTCCTTGGTGGCCACGAGCGGGGTGCGGCCGCCGAGGCCGTCGTCCACGTAACCGACCCTGTCGCCCTTGCGGACGAGCGGGGTGGACGCGAGGGCCGCCCGCACCGCCTCGATGATCTTCTTGCTGTTCGTCAGCACCAGGGCCAGGCTCTTCTTCGCGTTCTCGTCCGGGCCGTCCACGCGCTGCTCCATCAACGTACCGAGGATCAGCGGGGTTTCGTCGCCGACCGACTTGTACGCCGCCCACATCAGCGTCCCGCCGGCCGGTGTGCTGGAGCCGGTCTTGATGCCTCGGACGCTGAGGCCCTGCACGCTGAGCAGGTCGTTGTTGTTGACGAGCGGCTCGGCCACCCCCTTGACGGGTGCGCTGGGCATCGCGACGATCGTGCGGAAGACCTCGTCCTTCATCACCGCCTCGGCGAGCTTCAGCTGGTCGGTGGCGGTGCTGACGGTGCCCGCGTCCAGTCCGCTGGGGTCCGTGTACGTGGTGTCCTTCATCCCGAGCTCCTTGGCGGCCGCGTTCATCTTCGCCACGAACGCGGCCTCGGAGTCGCTGCCGCCGTCCCAACGGGCCAGCAGTCGGGCGACGTTGTTGCCCGACGGGATCATCAGCATCTTGAGCATGTCCAGCTCGCTGAACTTCGTCCCGGCCGTGAGCCCCATGATCCGGGACTCGTTCTCGGAGTTGCCGTCGGCCACGGCCTTCGCGTCGACCGTGATGTCGGGCCCGGGTTCGTTCTTGCGCAGGGGGTGGCCCTTCAGGATCACGTAGGCCGTCATCACCTTGGCCACGCTGGCCGTGGGGACAGGCTTCTGCTCGCCGAACGTGCCGATCTCGCCGGAGCCGGGGACGCGGACGGCCCCCTGGCCCTTGTCGGGCCAGGGGACGGAGAACCGACCGTCCACGGTGTGGGTCGCCTCGGCGGCGACGAGCCGGGGGGCGGGCAGCGGACGCAGCAGCTGGGCGCCGGTGTAGGCCCCGGCGACGAGCAACAGGATCGGCGTCCACACCTTGACGCGGCGCAGCGCCGTCCGGCGGAGCGTCTCCGCCGGCGGAGGCGTGTTGGTGAGCTCGGCCAGCAGATCCAGCGCTGGCTTGGCCGTGGTGGGCGCGGTGGCCTGGGGTTGCTGATGGGGCCGCGGCGCGGCGGGCGCCGGCACGTCGAGCGGCCTGAGGGCGACGATCTTGCTCGTCCGCTCGGAGTCGCTCTCCTCTCCCCGAGCCCACGCGGGCACCCTCCGGCCGTCACCCTCACCCTTGGCCTTGGCCTTGGTGTCGGTGTCGGTGTCGGTGTCGGGGCCGCTGCCGGTGTCGGCGCCCGCCGCCTTGGCCGAGGGCCAGGGTTCCTTGTTCGCCTCGCGACGCGTCTTGCCGCCGTCCCCGGACGTCTCCGTCGCGACGTCGGCCTCGGCGTCGGCCTTGGGCTTCCGGCCCGTCGCGGCAGCGTCGGGCGCGCGGAACACGACGGTTCGGGTGTCCTCGCCTCCGCCGTCGGAGTCGGCCTCGGAGGCCGAGGTGTCCTCGGTCCCGGCCCTGTCGCGCGCCGACTCGGTGGGTGTCAGCCTACCGTCGGCCTTCTCGTCGGCCTCGCTTGCGGTCCCGGTGCGGGTCGCGGGCGCGTCATCCGGCTCGGGCTCGGTGTCCTTGCCGTTGCCCGCTGCTGCGGCGGCGTCGGGTGCGCTCGGCGCCTCGGCGCCCGGTGCCTCGGCGCCCGGTGCCGGCTCGGGCTTGGCAGCGGTACGTGCGGGTATGGGGAGCACTTGCGTGTCGTCGGCGGTCTGCACGGCTGCCTCGGCTTCCGTGTCCGCGTCGCCCGCGGCATCGGCCTCGGGCTCGGTGCCGGCCTGGGCGGCCCCCGCTTCAGTGTGGGCGTCGTCCTCGGCATCGGAACGAGTGTCGGCCGTGTCTTCGGCCTGGGCCACGGGCGTGGCGGTGCCGCGTGCGGGCGACGAGTCCGGGCCCGTGCGGTCCGCCCCGGCATCCGTCTCCTGCTGGCCGGTGTCGCACGCAGGCTCGGGCTCGCCCGCCTCGGCCTCGGCGTTGTCCTCGGAGTCGGCGTCGGCCTCGGCGTTGTCCTCGGCGTCGGCGTCGGCGTCGGCGTTGTCCTCAGCGTCGGCGTCAGCCGTGTCGTCAGCCGTGGGCGACGCGACGGCGGGCGTGTCTTCGGTTTCGGCGACAGCGATGGTGTCCGGTTCCGTGGACGTGTCGGCAGTGCCTGTCCCCGCGGTGGTGGTTCCATCGACCTTCGGGTCGTCCGGAGAACCGCCTGCCACCGTCATCGCCTTCATCCCAGCCCCGCCTTGCCACTCACACTGTGCAGATACCGTGCGGTGACGCCCCCACGGAGCCCCACCGCACTGCTAGATGTACGCGGCGCACGACTCGTTCCCCCTGTTCGATTTTGTGACCTTTCGGCCCACGGAGTGCCGGACGAGGCGCCCGAACTGCCCCGGACGGGCCCGGAGTCCCTTCGGGGCATGGGGGGGGCGGGTGCCGCGCGGCGCCGGCGCGCGGCGGGCCGGCTCGGGATGTCATCGGGATGTCAGTGGTCGCAGGCGGCGGTCGGAGCGCCCGACCGGCGGCCCGGCACGCCTCCGGGCCGCCGGTGCGTCACGGTGACGTCGCCCGTGCCCGGTTCCACTGCATGCGGGACCACGGCAGGGCGAGTCGGCTCTGGTCGGTGACCTCCTGCGGGGCCAGGTCGCAGATGCGGGCGGCCTCGCGGTGGCGGGCGTGGACGGTGTCGGCGTAGCGGTGTCCGGTGTCGGCGGCGACGAAGAGGACGGTGCGTTCCGGGGAGCGCACGCGTTCGTGGCGGGCGGCGAGGTAGCCGGCGCCGCTGGACAGCCCTGCGAAGACCGCGTGCCGCCGCAGCAGGTCGACACTGCCGGCGAGGGCCGCGTCGAACGAGATCCAGTGCAGGGCGTCGTACAGCTCGTGGGAGACGTTCCGGAAGGGGATGGAGCTGCCGATCCCGGCGATGATGATCTCGGGGTCCGTGGTGTGTCCGGCGCCGAAGGTGATGCTGCCGTACGGCTGGACGCCGACGAGTTCCACGTCGGCCGCCCGACCGCCGGCGGGGCCCGGCCCCCCGGGAGCCGCGCGCAGGTAGCGGGCCAGGGCGCCGGTGGAGGCGCCGGAGCCGACCCCGCCGACGACGGTGAGCGCGTCCGTGCCGAGCGTCTCGCGGATCCGGTCGGCGACCGTCGCGTAGCCGAGGTAGTGGATGTCGTCGTGGTACTGGCGCATCCAGTGGTACTCGGGGTGTTCGGCGAGGATCTCGTGGATCCGCTCCACCCGCCGCTTCTGGTCGAGCTTGAGGTCGCTGCACGGCTCCATCTGCTCCAGGGTGGCGCCGAGGACCGCCAGCTGGGTGCGCAAGGTCTGGTCCACCGTCGTCGAGCCGACGATGTGGCAGCGCATGCCGTACCGGTGGCAGGCCAGGGCGAGGGCGTACGCGTAGATGCCGCTGGAGCTGTCGAGCAGGGTGTCCCCGCGGCGCACGGCTCCGGTCTCCAGCAGGTGGCGTACGGCCGCGAGGGCGGAGACCGCCTTCATCGTCTCGAAGCGCAGGCAGACGAGCCGGTCGTCGAGGCGTATCAGGTCCGGGCGGCCGATCGACTCCGCGATGTGCTGGTCCATTCAGGAGCTCCTTCGTGGGTGGTGGTGCACGTCGGCGTGGAGGTCGTGCAGGTCGTGAAGGTCGTGAAGGTCCGGGTGGTGGGGATGCCGTGGGCGTCGAGGGCGCGCAGGCAGCTGCGGACGCGGTGCCGCAGGCCCGGTGCGGCCGGGTCGAACAGCACGCCCGCCACCGCACCGCTGTGCGCGATCTGCACGCCGGCCGCCCCGGTCCGGCGGGCGACGGCGGTCAGCGCGTCGAACTCCGGGTGGCCGAGCACCTGCCGGCCGCGCCGGGCGCTGGCAGTGGCGACCGCACCGAGCAACGTCGCGTCGCCGGTGGCCACGGCCCGGCGCAGGAGGGTGCGCAGCCGCTCGTAGGCCCGTACGTCGGCGGCGTCGACGGCGTCCACGTCGCGTACGGGCAGCGACAGGGTGTCCACGGGCGCGCCGCCGCCGAGGGCGCAGCCGACCACGACCAGCGGCGGCAGGGCCCGCCCGAGGACCTCAAGGACGCGGCCCTCCCGCTGGGCGAAGAGGACCGGTCGGCCGTCGTCCAGCATCAGTGGATCGCTGGCCCGTTCGGCCCGTACGGCCAGCCGCGCGACCGTGCCGGGCACCATCCGCAGCCCGTACGCGTCCGCGACCGCGCGGACGGCGGCGATGACGTCGCTGGTGGAGCTGCCCATGCCCAGGCCCACCGGTATGTCACCGGTGAGCCGCAACGCGCCGCCGCAGGGCGGCAGTCCGGTCCGCGCGGCGCACTCGGCGATCGCGAGGGCCGCGGCTCGTGCGGCCTTCGTACGGTCGGCGGGTACGACGGTGAGCGCATCGGCCGCCGTACCGGGGTGGCGGGTGAACTCGGCACGGGTGCCGGGGCCGGCCATGGGGAGGGTGACCAGGCCGGCGCAGCGGCGGCCGTCGTCGTCGAGGAAGACGCCTTGGAGGATCTCGCCGTGGTGGCAGGGGGCGTACCCGGTGCCGGTGCCGGTAGTGGGGAGGGGGACGGGGTCGGGGACGGGGACGATTCGGGGACTGGCGGTGGGCATCACGCGGCGCCCCTCGTCCGGTAGCGGTACAGGACCGTCTCGTCGGCGCTGAACTGGGAGTACGGGAACGGCTCCGCGGACACGGCGGTCACGCCCGAGCCGAGGAAGGCGCGTGCGACGGCGCTGCCGGACTGCGCGTAGACGATCAGCGGGACGCCCCGGGAGCGGCAGCGTTCGAGGATGGTGTCGAAGGAGCCGTTGCTCAGGGTCATGCCGGTGGCGACGACGGCGTCGGCGCGGTCGAGCACCTCGTGCATGTCGTCGGTGACGGGGTCTCCCCACTGGGTGGCCCTGAGGTTGAAGTCGCAGGGCAGCGGGTCGCCGCCGCGTTCGCGGATCGCGGCCACCAGCGGGTTGACGACGCCGATGAGGCCGACCTTCGCGCCCTGTTCGATGTCGAGCAGACCGGCGATCGCCGCGTCACGGGCCCGCGCACGGTCCTCGGGGGTACCGGCGGGGAGGGTGACGGGCTCGGCCTCGCCGGCTTCGGCGGCCAGCCGGTGCGGGCGGGCTGCGGAGAGGTAGGCGTCGAGGGCGGCGATCCGCAGCGGCCGGGGCGCGTCGCGCAGCAGGGTGTCGAGCGGGGTGCCGGAGGAGTCGCGGCAGATCGCGGGGTCGAGCTCGCCGGCCTCGAAGGCGCAGCCGCCGAAGGAGCCGCCGAGGCGGACCAGGACGTACTGGTTGAGGTACGTGGTGTTGCCGCCGGCCAGGCGAGTGCCGTGGTGGATCCAGAAGACGCTGGTCGCGACGAGTTCGGAGGGCAGCGGGCCGTGTTCGCCGGCCAGGACGGCCGCGACGAGTCCGTCCACTCCGTCCACTCCGTCCGGTCCGTCCGGTCCGTCGGCGGACAGCGCGTGGGCAGGGGCGGGGGTGGTCTGGGTCATGAGGAGCTTCCTGTTCCTGTTCATGCTCTCGCTCTTGTTCTTGCTCTTGTTCTTCTTCTTGTTCACGTGGCGGTTCGGGGTGCCGGCGCGGTCGGGGTGCGGCGCGGCCCGCGGTACGCGACCTGGAGCTGTCCCAGGGCGTCGGTGGTGAGTTCGGCGTCGACCTCGAAGACCTCGGCGAGCCGCTCGGCCGTCAGGACGGCGGCGGGCGGGCCGGAGGCGATGAGGCGGCCGTGGTGCAGGAGCAGCAGCCGGTCGCAGTACCGGGCGGCGAGCGACAGGTCGTGCAGGGCGACCAGGACCGTCCGGCCGGTGCCCGTGCCGGTCAGCAGCTCCATCAGTTCCAGCTGGTGTTTGACGTCGAGATGGTTCGTCGGCTCGTCGAGCAGGAGGGCGTACGGCTGCTGTGCCAGCGCGCGGGCGATGTGGGCGCGCTGCCGCTCGCCGCCCGACAGTGCCCGCCAGGGGCGTCCGGCGAGCGCGGTGAGTCCGACGCGTTCCAGAGCGGCGGCGACGACCGCCCGGTCGGTGGTGTCCGGCCCGCGCCACCGGTCCCGGAACGGGGTCCGGCCCAGGCCCACGACGTCGCTGACCCGCAGGTCGCTGTCCGCGGCCGCGTCCTGTGCGACGAAGGCGACGTGGCGGGCGATCCGGCGCGCGCTCCAGCCGCGTACGGACTCGCCGTCGTACCGGACCGTGCCCGCGTCGGGGATCCGCAGCCCGGCGAGGCAGCGCAGCAGGGAGGACTTGCCGGAGCCGTTGGGGCCGAGGAGCCCGACCGTCTCGCCGGGGGCGATGTCCACGTCGACCCCGCGCACCACCGGCGTGGGGTTGCCGGGCACCGACCAGCTGACTCTCTCGGCGGTGATCCTCACAGCTCACCCCGCTTGCGCAGGACGAGGAGGAACAGCGGCACGCCGAGCAGCGCGGTGATCACTCCGACCGGGACCTCGCGGGGCGCGAACGCGATCCGCGCGAGGGCATCGGTCCACACCAGGAACACCGCGCCGGCCAGGGCGGCGTACGGCAGCAGCAGCCGGTGCAGCGGCCCGACGAGGAACCGCATCCCGTGGGGGACGATCAGCCCGACGAAGCCGATGGCGCCGACGGTGGCCACGGCCACGGCGGTCAGCGCGGCCGTGACGACGAGCAGCAGCATCCGCGTACGCCGCACGCCGACCCCGAGGGAGGCGGCGGTGTCGGTGCCGAAGGCGAGCCCGTCGAGGGCGTGGGCACACAGCCAGGCGGCCGCGAGGCCCAGCGGGGTGACGGCCGCGCAGACGGCGACGGTGTTCCAGCGGGCCGGCGCCATGGAGCCGAGCAGCCAGTGGGTGACGGCGCGGGTGGTGTCCGCGTCGGCCGAGGCCATGAGGACGAGCGAGGTCAGCGCGGTGAACAGCTGACCCACGACCACGCCGGTGAGGACGATGCGGACCGAGTCCAGCCCGCTGCGCCGCAGCAGCACGAGCAGCAGTGCGAAGGAGAGCAGGGCCCCTGCCAGTGCACCGCCGGTGACCCCGAGGGTGTTCGCGCCGACCCCGAGGACGACCACGGTGACGGCCCCCGTCGAGGCGCCGGAGGAGACGCCGAGCAGGTACGGGTCGGCCAGCGCGTTGCGGGTGACGGCCTGGAGTACGGTGCCGCAGACGGCGAGCGAGGCGCCGACGAGCGCGGCCATCAGGACGCGGGGCAGCCGCAGGTCCCAGACGAGGGAGTCCAGGAGCGGGGGCAACGGTTCCACGGCCAGGCCGAGCCGGGTGCCGAGGACGCGGGCCAGGCCGTCCCAGCCGACGTCGGCGGTGCCGATGCGTACGGCCGCGGCGACGGAGGCGGCGAGCGCGAGCACGGCGAGCAGGAGGCGGCCACCCACCCGGGCACGGGCTGCCGCCGGCCGGATCTCGCCGGCGGGCCGGGCGAGGAGCGGATCCCCGGTCACCGCGCGCCCACGGGCCGCCGGCAGCAGCAGATCCACCACCGGGGAGGCAGGGGCGGCAGGGGCGGACGGGGCGACCGGAGCGACGGGGGCGGCAGGGGTGACCGGATCAGCGGACATACCCGAGGTCCTTCATCCCGTCGGCCAACAGCCCCAGGACGTGCACGGAGCGCACCGAGGGGTCCAGTTCGATGCCGGGCACCTCCAGGATCCTGTTGTCGCGGACCGCGGCGAGCCGGGAGACGACCGGGTGCGCGGTCATGGCGGCGCGCTTCTCGGCGGCGCTGTCGCCGGGCCGGCCGCGCTCGGACAGGTCGCCGATGACGATGAAGTCGGGGTCCCGCTTGACGACTTCCTCCCAGGTGACCTCGGGCCAGTCCTCGCCGATGTCGTCGAAGGCGTTCTTCGCGCCGACGATCCGGCTCATCTCGCTGGGCAGGCCGGTCCGGCCCGCGACGTACGGCATGCCGTTGAAGACGGAGTAGAGGTAGACCACGGTCGGTTGGTCCGCGCCCCCGGGGACCTTGGCGGCGTTCTCCCCGGCCTTGGCGACGGCGGCGCGCTGGGCGGCGACGAGCCCGGCCGCCCGGTCCTCGGCGCCGAAGACCGCGCCGAGGTTCTCGTAGTCGGAGAAGAGCAGTTCGAACGGGGTCTTGCCGGCCGGGTTCTGCTGCGGGCAGTCCACCGCGCTGACGAAGGTGGGGACCTTGAGGGCGTCCAGCTCCTCGCGGGTGCCGGCCCGGTCCTTGGTGAAGAGGTCCGTGGAGGCGGCGACGACGAAGTCGGGGGTGGCGGCGCGCAGTTGCTCGCCGGTGGCGATCTTGGGCGCGATGACGGGGACCTTCGCGTACGCGGCCGCGTACTGCGCGGGGATCTTCGTCTTGAGGTTGGCGGTGCCGGCCATGCGGTCCTGGAGACCGAGTTCGAGCAGGGTCTCGGTCGAGGTCTGGTCCAGGGCGACGGTCCGTCTCGGCGGCTGGGCGAAGGACACCTGGCGGCCGCAGCTGGCGAAGGAAGCCGCCCGGGCGGAGGCGGTCGGACGTTCGGCGGCGGGCTCGGTGTCCGTGGCGGAACAGCCGGCGGTGGCGGCGAGGACGAGGGCGGCGGCCAGGGCGGTGCCGAGGCGTGCGGGGTGGCGCATGGGGTCTCCGGTCCGGGAGGAGGCGGGGGCGAGTGGGCGGGCGGAGCTCTGGGCGCCGGGCGCGGGCGTTGTCGTGCACCGGGCAGAAGCACCGCGTTCGAAGGGTACTGTAATGGCAATCATTTTCATTAACGACCCCGGGTGCGGCCTCCGAGCCATCGAGCCGCCGCGCCCCGCCCCCCGAGGAGCAACCACACCGTGGCGACCACACCCGCACCCGCAGCAGCCAAGTCCGAAGCCCCGCCCCCGCGTTCGATCCTGCGCGACACCGCGTTCCTGCGCCTGTGGGCCGGCACCACCGCCTCCGGCCTCGCGACCTGGGCCCTCCCCTTCGTCCTCGGGCTCGCCGTCCTCCACCGCGACCTCGGCGCCGCCGGCCTCGGCCTGGTCCTGGCCGCCCGCACCGCCGGCTTCCTCCTCGCCGTCGCCGTCGGCGGCGTACTGGCCGACCGTCATTCCCGCCGCGCCGTCGTCCTCTGGTCCGCCCTCGCGGCGGCCGCCGCCGCGCCCCTCCTCGCCCTCGGGCTCGACCGCTCGCTCCTCGGGCTGATGACGGCCGCCGCCGCGCTCGCGGGCGCCGGGCAGGGCGCCTGCCGCCCTGCCTTCCAGGCGCTCACCGCCGAGACCGTCGACCCCGAGCGCCGTCAGCAGGCCAACGCCGCCATGACGATGGCCGTCCGTGCGTCCACCCTCGCCGGACCCGCCCTGACCGCGCTGCTCGCGGCCTTCCTCGACGTCTCGACGCTGCTGCTCGGCATCGGCCTGCTGTGGCTGGTCGCCGCCCTCGTCCCGGGCGGGGGCGCCGCCCCCGCAGCGGAGCCCCCGGCCGACACCGCGTCGCCCCGCCGACCCTCCGCCTTCCACGCCGAATTCCTGGACGGCATACGCGAGGCCCGCCGCCACCCGTGGTTCCTCGCCGGACTCGCCGCCCTCGTCGCCGTCATCGCCCTCGGCTACTCCGCCACCAGCGTCGCGCTGCCCCTGGTCAGCCGGGACCGCTACGGCACCGAGTGGGTCCTGGCCGCGGCCATGACCGCGTACACCGTGGGCGCGCTCGGCGGGGGGCTCGTCACGGTCCGCTGGCGGTACCGCTCCCAGGGTTGGGCGGCCTTCGCCGGGCTGGCCGCGTACGGGGTCGCCCCGCTGAGCCTGATGCTGCCCGTGCACCCGGTCGTGGTCGTCGCCGCGTACGCCGTCGCCGGGATCGGCATCGAGCTGTTCAACGTGCCCTGGTTCACCGCCACCCAGCGCGAGGTCGCCCCGGACAAGCTGGCCCGGGTCTCGTCGCTGGACTTCCTCGTCTCGTACGGCCTGGCGCCGGTCGGGCTCGCCCTGATCGCCCCGGCCATCGAACGGTTCGGGATGACGGCCGTACTCGCCGCCTGCGCCGCCGCCTGCTTCCTCGTACCGGCCGCGGCGGCCCTGGTCCCGACCGCCCGTCACTTCGGCCCGGTTCCCCCGAAGCCACCGCGAAGCGAGAAGTGACTCGAAGGGTTGCTCCGGGGCCTCGGCCGCTGTGGGGGCCGTCAACGAGCGGCGCACCAGGTGACGTCACGCCGTCGAAACCCGACGGCTGACGCAGCGGCTCGCGTTTGAGCCGAACCCAGGACGTACGAGGGTCTCGGGGTACGGCGCGGGACCGAACCGGCCGTTGACTCCGGCCGATCCGGTCCCGTGTCCTCGACGCCGTCAGGGGCGCCCGTCCGACCCCGGCGCGAGGTCAAACGTCAGACGTCAGAGGTCAGACGTCAGAGGTCAGACGTCAGAGGTCAGACGTCAGAGGTCAGAGCGCGTCAGTGGCCCGCGCGAACGCGGCCTGGGTCCCGGACCCGGCTATACCGTCAATGGCCCCCGTGTAGCCCCAGTAGGCCTTGAGCCAACGCTGCAGGGCCTGCACCGTATTGGTCCCGACGATGCCGTCGATGGAGTCGTTGTAGCCCCAGTACGCGCGGAGGAACCGCTGCATCGCCTGCCAGCTGCCGGTCCCGAGCTGGCCGTCGATCGCCCCCGTGTAGCCCCAGTGGGTCTGGAGCCACACCTGGCGCTTCTTCGCCTGCGCATCGCTCAGCCCGAGGTTGACCACCGCCGTCGGCGCGAAGACCCCGGAACTCGCCGTCTGCTGCACACCCGGCGGCGGCGCCGCGAACGCGGCGCCCGCACCTGCAAGGCTTCCGACGGCGAGCCCGACCACGGCCGTGGCACCGACGACGGTCTTCACCAGTACGTTCGATCGCATGTGTTGCCCTCTCCGTGACACCCGAAAGGTGGGTGACTTTCCTGGACACGGCCACTGTGTGGCACGACTCCGTCACGTACGGGTGGAACGGGGGCGGATGGCCGGTACGGAACCGCCGTTGGCCGGCCAGTGGATCTTGACGGTCGGGGCTCACCGCAAAGCCTGCGCTCCGCTTCGAGGGCCGGGAACGTCGGTGATGACGAAGGCGAACAGCAGGCGGCCGGGGCCGGCCTGCCGGTCCCGGGCAGGCCACCCCCGGCGTCCGGCCGTTCGCTACATCACAGCAGGTCAGATGACTGATCGAGCGCCCGCCGGTTCCCGCATTACCATGTGGGCCGTTTCACTTACCAAGACTTTGCTCCCCCGTGACCGACTAGTTACGATCATGCTTGGAAACACTCGATCGGGGGAGAGTGGCGGCTTTGCACAGCACGGAGTCCCGTCAAGCGTCCATCGCCATCCACATGCCTGACCAGCACGTGGAGTGGACGGACCTCGACTCGCACAACGCGCCCGGGCGTCAGCGACAGGCGGTCACACCGCTCGGCGACGGCATGCCCAACCGGCTCGGCTGATCGGAGCTGCGCACCGGCTGCTCGCCGACGAACGGGCAGCGCCGCGCGTACCCGCCCACTGCGCCCTACGCCCTACGCCCTACGGATGGACCAGTTCCGTTCGGCCCCCGGCCCGCCCCGCACTGCGCCCCGGGTCCTTCTACGCCATGGGCTCCCCGCGAGCCGCGCTGCGACGACGAACTGCTCCAGGGCCACGTCGCGCGTCCACATCACCGACCCCGACGCGCCCGGCGGAAACCCGGGCACCGTACGGGAGCACCTGGAGGCGGCGGGAACCCACTGCCAACCAAGGAGCCATCGGGTCCGGCCGACTGCCCGCGAGGCGACGCCCTCGTCGTCCACCAGGGCAGGGCATTCCGGGGCACCTGCCACACGGTCGCCGACGCCGTCCGCGCCTTCACCCCCATCTCCTCCCCATCCCCACCCAGGCGGAAGGCACCACCATGCAACACCCCCCCGACGGCGACGCCGTCCAGGCGGCCGTCCAAGTGCGCCAGCTCCGCAAGGAGTTCGACGGCAAGGTCGCCGTCGACGGAGTCGACCTCACCGTCCCCCGGGGCAGCTTCTACGGCCTGGTCGGCCCCAACGGCGCCGGCAAGACCACCAGCCTGTCGATGATCACCGGCCTGCTCCGGCCCGACGCGGGCACGGTGCGGGTCGCCGGGTACGACGTCTGGCAGGACCCGTACGAGGCCAAGCACCGCATCGGCATCCTGCCTGACGGCCTGCGCCTGTTCGAGCGGCTGTCGGGACGGGAGCTGCTGCGCTACACCGGACGGCTGCGGGAGCTGCCGGCCGCCGACACCGAGGCGCGCGCCGAGGAGCTGCTCGACGTGCTCGGCCTCACCGAGGCCGGCGACAAGCTGGTCGTCGACTACTCCACCGGCATGCGCAAGAAGATCGGCCTGGCGGCCGCACTGCTGCACAACCCGCCGGTCCTCTTCCTCGACGAACCCTTCGAGAGCGTCGACCCGGTGTCGGCCGAGACGATCCGCGAGGTGCTGCGCCAGTACACCGCGACCGGCTCGACGGTGGTCTTCTCCAGCCACGTCATGGAACTCGTGGCCGCCCTGTGCACCCATGTCGCCGTCCTGGCGAAGGGCCGCGTGATCGCCGACGGCACGCTCGACGAGGTACGGGCCGGCCGGAGCCTGAACGAGCGCTTCATGGAACTGGTCGGCGCCCCGGCCGGGAAGGCGAAGGGAGGGAGCCTCGCATGGTTGGGGTCTTCGTCGGGCTGAAACTCGCCCTCCTGCGCAGCAGTCTGCGCCGCAGTACCGCCCGCGCCGTGGGGTTCGTGGCCGGCACCGTCCTCAGTGTGGCCGGGGCCTGCTACGCGGGGGTGGGCCTGGCCCAGGGCCGAGGCGAGCCGGGCGCGCCCGACTTCGCCGTCCTGGCCTTCGTCGGGCTGGCCGTCGCCTGGCTGGCGCTGCCGCTGTCCTTCGGCGCGGGCGGCGACGAGAGCTCGGATCCGACCCGGCTCGCCGTGCTGCCCGTCCGGCCCCGCCGGCTGATCGCCGGGGCCACCGCCTCCGCGCTCATCGGCCCGGGCCCGCTGTGCACCCTCGTCGTCATCACCGGAGCGGTCGTGGGTGCCGGCGGGGGTGCCGGCGGGGGTGCCGGCGGGGGCGCGTTCGACAGCCTCCCCGCCGCGGTCGTCACCGTCCTCGCCGTTCCGCTCACGCTGCTGCTGTGCGTGGTCGCCTCCCGGGCCGTACTGGCCTCCTTCGCGCGGGCGCTGACCGGCCGGCGCGGCAAGGACGCCGCCGCCCTCGGCGGCCTGCTGACCGCGGTCGGCGGCTACGCCGCCTACCTGCTGCTGACCACCGCCGGCTCGGGGCTGAACCTCCCGCCCCTCGTCGTACGGGTCCTGCGCTGGACCCCGCCGGGCTGGCCGGCCGACGCCGTCCGGGCCGCCGCCGACGGCAGGACCGGCACCGCCCTGCTCGAACTGGCGGGGACCGCCGCCCTGATCGCCCTGCTGATGGTGTGGTGGCATGGTTCCCTGGCCCGGTTGATGACCACGACGGACTCCTCCACGGCCGAGGCCGTCAAGGTCCGGGCCGGCCGGACGACGGGCCTGCGGACCCGTCTGCTCACCTCCAGCCGGGCCCTGCTGGTCGCCCACCACCAGTCCAGCGCCTTCGCACGGTCGCCGCGGCACCGGATGACGATGATCGCAGCGCTGGCGTACGCGCTGCTGTTCCCGGTCGTGATGGTGCCGGTCGGCATGCGGACCCCGTACGTCGCCGTCGGCGGCGCCTGGGTCTTCGGACTGACCGTCCCCGGTGTGCTGTTCGCCCTCGACGGCTCCGCGATCTGGAGCAACGTCGCCACGCTGCGCACCGTGGCGCAGGCCCGCGCCGAACTCGTCGGCCGGCTGCTCCCCCAGCTGGTGGTCATCGTGCCCTGGCTCACCGCCGTGGCCGGCGGTGTCGCCCTCTTCACCGGGCGCGCCGACCAGCTCGCCGCGGCGCTGGGGGTCAGCTTCGCGCTGCTCGGGGTGACCTTCGCGATGGGCATGGCCATCAGCGTGTTCCATCCCTACCCGTACCCCGAGGACCCGTGGAGCGTGAGTGCGCCCGGCCAGAGCGGCGGCTACCACCTGGCGAACGTCTGCAGCTCCCTCTTCGGCGTGGTGGCGATCGCCCCGGTGATCGCGGCCGCGATCGCCCTGAACGGCTCCGCCCTCTCGTGGCTGCTGCTGCCGCTGGGGACGGCGTACGGCCTGCTGGCCGTCCTGGTCACGCTGCGGCCGATGGGTCGGCGGCTGTTCGACAAGGCTCCCGAGATCCTCACCACCCTGCGGATGTCCTGAGCTCGTCGTTTAACCTCGGTCGGTTACAGAACGCCACATGCTTGATCGAAGTGTCGAGGGAGTTCGCGTTGGAGCTGGTGTCGGACGACGATTCGCTGGGCGGTATGCGTCCGATCCTGGACGGGGACGAGGCCGTCTTGGGCCACGAGCCCCAGGAGGGTTTCCCCGATCGCTGCTGGATTCTGCACACCGTCACGGTGGGAGGGGAGAGGGCCAGGTGGGACGACGTGCTGGCACGAGCTGGCAAGCGCCTGGAGGACTGGCAGCACACCCCCTCCTTCCGGGTCTTCGAGGGGCTGGACCTGCCCGAAGACCTTGAGAAGCCGGGCCTGGGGGAAATCGACCGCGACAGCCTGGCTCGTCTGACCGAGGTCCTCGCCCGCCACAGCCCTGAGGGGTTGCGTGCGGAGTGCTACTGGGCCCAGGCTGCGATCGAGGACGTGGGCCGGCCGGTTCGGGCCCGTCGGGGCCGGCTGGATGAGGCACTCGCTCACCACGATGCCTGCGCCTGGCCCGACCGGGCCGTCGGGACCCAGTTCCCCGCGCACTGGTGGCCCTTGGACGGCTCCTGGTTCGTCCTGACCGACTGGGACCTGAGCGCGACCGAGGTCTTTGGCACGCCCGCCCTGATCGCCGACCTGCTTGCCGACGACGGGCTGGACGCCGTACGCCACCCAAGCATCGCCGAGGTTCAGGGCAACCGCGCGCGATGGCGCGAGCGGGCCAACTGAGACCCCTGCGCACCTCGCCAGCCTCGTGCTCTCGAACGGCAAGTCGTACAGGCCCACTCACCTGGGCATTCGCCGGACGGGCGGACGGCCCCCGGTGTGCTCGCTGAAGGTCGCCGGGTTGCTGTCGTCGTTGCAGGCAGCGAGGGCCCGTCGGTGGAGGAGGACGGCCACGGCGCGGAGCCCTGCGCCATGCCGGGGTGCTTCACCGTGCACGTGTGGAGGCGCCTGCTCACCACACCAGTCCTGAAACTCCGTCACCCGGAGAGCCAGATGACGAACAGGGAGGCAGCAAGACCGACGTGGGCAATGATGAGAGACAGCCATTCCAGGATGCCCATCTGCCACCGGGGATGCGCTGACAGCCGCCACTCGCACACCGTCGTACCGACGGCAAGGAGCAGCACCGGCGTCCACAACAAGGCCCACCACGACCACACGTCGGTGAGACGGAGCAGGACGCACACCACTCCGAAGAGGAAGGCAGGCAAGGTCCATCCCGGCTTCCGCTGTACTTCGGCGGAGTGCCGTGCGCCTGAAGGAGTGGTCACGTCTCAGGCCTCTCGGTTCGTGAATGCGAGCGGGGGGGGGGGGGGGCCGCGGGGGGGGGGCCCCGCCCCGGGCCCGGGGGGGGGGCGCCCCGCCGCCGGCGGCCGGGGGGGGGGGCGGGGGGTGATAAAAAAACAAAGACGCCCACGCAAA
>NZ_JBHXTC010000005.1:0-50537 GCF_042677605.1 Streptomyces sp. NPDC127106
CTTTTACATCCCCCGGCCCCCCCCGAGATCAACCCTGGCAGTGTCGTCGGCCGCGTCAGAGGTGTATAAGCGCCTGGGGGGGGGGCGGCGGGGGGCGGCCCGGGCGTCGCCGCGGGCGTCGCGGCGGGGCGGGCCGCACCCGGATCCGGGTCAGGTACGGGGGCCCTTGCCGCGGGGCGTGTTGCTGGTGATCGTGCCGTCCTCGCCGTTCAGGGTCACCGCGTGGCGGACGCCGTCGGTGCCGAGGACCACCGCCAGCCAGGCGCTCTTGCCGCCCTCCTGCGGCACCGCCCGCAGGGCCTCGACCTTGCCGCCCTCCACCGCGGCCGCCGCCTTCTCCGCCGCCTGCGCCGCCGGCAGCGCGGGCAGCGGCACCGGAGCCTTGACGGTGCCGCCCTCGCCCCGGCCCGGCTTCAGGCCCGGTACCGGCCAGCCGCGCTCCCCGTCGACCATGGGCGGCTCGCCGCCCTTGAACCGCTTCTGCCCGAACGGGCCGCCCACCGGCCCCTCCCCGCGGCCGTGGTGCCCGGGAGCCTGCGCGGCGAACTTCGCCCGCGCGTGTTCCCGGTGGTGGTCGTGCCCGGCAGCCGTCACGGCCACGGCCGCCGCCGCACCGCCACCGACCGCCGCGACCACCCCGAGCGCCACCCACCGCGTACGCCCCTCGCGGACCAGCCGGGCCATCCGGCCGCGGCTCTCCGCCGCCGGAGCGGACTTCGTCTCCTGCGCCGGCGTCGGGGACTCGGCGGGCTGGGGGCTGGACTGAGTCATGAGACTGCTCCTCGCGTTCTCCGGGCACCCTGCCCGGCTCGCCGGATCCTGCACCGGCCATGCTGAAGCTCCGCTGAAGCCGGCTGAAGACCTCTTCAGCAAACCGCCGCGGCGACCTGAGAACCTTGACCCCATGCGCGTACTGGTGGTCGAGGACGAACGGCGGCTCGCCGCTGCCCTGCAGCGGGGGCTGCAGGCCGAGGGCTTCTCGGTGGACGTCGCCCACGACGGCGTCGAGGGCCTCTGGCTGGCCTGCGAGCACGACTACGACGCCATCGTGCTCGACATCATGCTGCCCGGCCTCAACGGCTACCGGGTCTGCGCCCGGCTGCGGGCGAGCGGCTGCGAGTCCGGCATCCTCATGCTCACCGCCAAGGACGGCGAGTACGACGAGGCCGAGGCCCTCGACACCGGCGCGGACGACTTCCTCTCCAAGCCGTTCTCCTACGTCGTCCTCGTCGCCCGACTGCGCGCCCTCGTCCGGCGCACCGGCCGCCGCCGCCCGCAGGTCATGGAGTTCGGCGACCTGGTCATCGACCCGGCCCGGCAGCGCTGCACCCGCGGCGGCACCGAGGCCCGGCTGACGTCACGGGAGTTCGCGGTCCTGGAGTACCTGGCCCGGCGCGCCGGGGAGGTCGTCCCCAAACGGGACATACTGGAGAACGTCTGGGACTCCGCGTACGAGGGCGATCTGAACGTCGTCGAGGTCCACGTCAGCGCCCTGCGCCGGAAGATCGACGCGCCCTTCGGCCGGGCCGCGGTGGAGACCGTCCGCGGCGCGGGCTACCGGCTGGCGGCCGACGGTGGCTGACCCCGAGCCCCGCGGCACCGCCGCGCGGCTGCGCGCGGCCGTGCGCCGGCTGCGCCCCCGCTCGGTCCGCGCCCGGGCCACGCTCGGCGCCACCGCCGTGGTGGCCCTGGCCCTCGGCGCGGCCTCCTTCGCCCTGCTCGGGATCCTGGACGGCAGGCTCGTACGGGGTGCCCAGGCCGATGCCGAACGGCAGGCCCTCGCCACCGCCGCCCTCGCGGCACGCGGCCGGCTCGACAGCGTGCTGACCCCCGGCCTCGGCACCGACTTCCTCCAGGTCGTCGACGCCAAGGGCCGCGTCCTCGCCGCCAGCCCCGACCTCGCCGGCCGCCCCGCGCTCACCCCGACCCGCCCCGGCAAGCCGGGCACCGTCCGCAACACCTGGAAGCCCGTTCCGGCGCGCGGCGAACACCGCCTCCGCGTCGTCCAGGTCACCACCGTCACCGAGGAAGGGCTCGTCACCGTCTACGCGGGGACCTCCCTGCGCCAGGCGGATGCCGCGGACGAGACCATCACCGCCGTCCTGGCCGTGGTCGTGCCGCTGCTCGTCCTCACCGTGACACTGGTCACCTGGCGGGTGACGGGTTGGGCGCTGCGCCCCGTCGAGGCGATCCGCGCCGAGGTCGCCGAGATCAGCGAACGGGACCTGCACCGCAGGGTGCCCGTCCCGCGCAGCCAGGACGAGGTCGCCCGGCTCGCCGTGACGATGAACGACACCCTGGACCGGTTGGAAGCCGCCGGGATCCGCCAGCGCCGGTTCATCGCCGACGCCTCGCACGAACTGCGCAGCCCCATCACGGTGCTGCGCACCCAGCTGGAGGTCGCCCAGGCCCACCCCGACCCGGCGCTGTGGGGCGAACTGGTCGACGGTGCGCTGGAGGACACCGTACGGCTCCAGGCCCTCGCCTCCGACCTGCTCCTGTTGGCCCGGCTCGACACCTCGGAACCGGCGCCGGACTCCGTGGTCGACGTCGCCGAAGTGGCCAGGGAGGCGGCCCGCGCCCGCCGCGGCGACCGCGTCCCCGTCGAGCTGGAGATCGCCGACGGGGCCACCGTGCGCGGCAGCACGCTCTGGCTGTCCCGGCTCGTCACCAACCTCCTGGACAACGCGCAGCGCCACGCCGAGCAGCAGGTCCTGCTGACGCTGCGCGTCGACCGGGACCGCGGCACGGCCGTCGTGGAGGTACGGGACGACGGTCCGGGCATCCCGGCGGCCGACCGCGAGCGGGTCTTCGAGCGGTTCACCCGACTCGACGACGCCCGCAGCCGCGACGAGGGCGGCACCGGCCTGGGCCTGGCCATAGCCCGGGACATCGCCACCCGGCTCGGCGGCACCCTCGCTGCCCGGGACGCCCCGGCCGGCGCCCGCCTGGTGGCCACCCTCCCCCTCGACGCTGCGACGTAGGAAGGCGCAGGAAGGCGTAGGGCGGGGTGGGACCCTGCGCGCGGGGGGCGGTGGGGGCGGTGTGCGCCTCGACGCGCTGCCCCCGGACTCGCTGCTGCCGGACCGCGGCTGACCTGCGGCCGCTGGCACAGCCACCCCGCCGAGCGGGCTCTCCGGGCGAATCTGATTGTTCCCCGTTCTGCTTTTTTCGCGCCTGTCCATCTCTGTTCACCCCATGCTTGCCTCGGCTCTTGAAGGGGGGCGTGAGACACCGCCAAGGGCCTTGTCCCGAACGGAATTCGCCCATGGCCAGAGCAGCCGGAGGACGGCTCGATGAAGAACAACCGGATGATCGTCACGGTGGTGGCGCTCTTAGCGATCTTCGCCTTCAGCGTGGTGATGGTGGTGGCGGGCCAGCCCGTCGCCGCGATCACCGCGCTGATCCCGTCGGCCGCCCTCGGCGTGCAGCAGATCGTGCAGGTCGGCACGGGAGCGGCCGAGGGCCGGCGGGAGCGGCGGCCCTCCCCGCAGCCCGAGCGGGAAGAGGAGGAGCAGGGATGACCGTCCCCTCGGCACCCCGGGACGTGCCACAGGACAGGCGGGGCAAGCGGGGGCGGCCGCTCGGCCCCATCGCCGACGGCACCGGCGCGGCGCACCGGGCTTGGCTGGAGCCGCTGCGCGACGCCTTCCACGGCAGCGGCCTCACCCTCGACGATCTGCAGAACCGCACCGGCTGGCCCAAGTCGCACATCTCCGAACTGCTGCGCGCGGTCGAGCGCTACCCGCGCTGGGCCTTCGTCCGCACCGTCCTCACGGTGCTGAAGCCGCGGGTGTCGTACGCAGCGATGCGGTTGCGCTGGGTGCTGGCGGCGCGGGACGCCGGCAAACGGACCTCGTGGATCAAGGACTGCCTCCACGAGGCCGGCGGCACCGGCGGCGTCGCAGGGACGGGCGGCGTCGCCGGCGGCCGGGCCGTCGCCGCCGCGGGCCCGGTCCCCTTGGACTACCTGGCGTTCCAGCAGATGCACCGCCCGCACTACGCACGCTACGCGGCCGCGTTCCTGCGCCGGCCCGCCCTCGTCGACAAGGCCGTCGGCGACGTCTTCACCCTCCTGCTGCTGCTCTGGCACGACGCGCTGGCCAGCGAGAACCCCGAGCGGTTCGCCTGGCCGATCCTGCGCCAGACCGTGCTCGAGCACGCCCCTAAGGAGAACGGCCGCCCCTCGCTCGCGCTCGCCGCCTTCGACACCGTCGCCCTGGACACGGCCCCCGACCCGGTCGGCCAGGTCGAGGAGACCATGGCGCTGTTCCGGGCCGTGGCCGAACTGGCGCCCGTACAGCGGGACGTCGTCGTCCTGCTGCACCTGTGCGGCCTGGAGGACACCCAGGTGGCGGGCGAACTGGGGGTCTCCCTCGCCTCCGTACGTTCCACCGCGCGGCACGCCAAGCGCAACCTGCACACGATCCTGCACCCGATCAGCACCGCCGAGGAGGGACACCCCCGTGGCCTCGACCATTGACGCACTGCTCGCCCGCGCCCGCCTCCACGACGCCGCGTACCCGCCCGCCGACATCGCCGACCTCACCCGCACCCCCGACCGCGGCCCCGACCGTGCCCCCGCCGAGCGAACGACCGCCGAGGTCGCCCCCGCCGGCGGGCCCGCCGCCCCCGCCGCCGACCGGCAGCGGGCCATGCGGGGCGCTGCGGACGACCTCCAGGCGCTGTGCGAGACGGCCGTCACCGGCACCGCCGTCAGTGCGCTGGGCGGCGGCTTCCTCACCCAGACCCTGCCCCAGCCCTCCGGAGCGCGTGTCCTGGGCTGCATCCTGCTGCTCACCGACGCCGAGGACTCCGCCCGCTTCTGGTGGCAGTACGCGGCGGGCGCCGGGGACCCGATCGCCACCCACTGCCTGTACCTCCACCACCTGGCCCTGGGCGAGAACCGGCAGGCGGTGTGGTGGCGCCGCCAGACCGCCCGGGCCGAAGGGGCCGGGCTGCCCGCCGTCCTGCGGACCCCCCGGGCGGACGGGCGGGAACGGGGGCGGGGCCGGGCGACGGTCGACGCCGTCATGGAGTACGTCTCCGCCGCGGTCCGCTACGTCGACGACGATCTCGAACTCCCCCTCCCTGCACCGGACTTCAGTGAGCGGATCCGGGCCATCACGGCCGCCGGCGGCCCGTCGGCCTGACCGTTCCGATCCATCGCCGCACAGCGGTGTCGCGACGTACCTACAGCTCGTCGACCAGGTCGAACAGGCGCTCAGGCCGGGCGTCCTGGAACCGGGTGACCGGCTGCCGACCGCCAGGGGACGGCCGTCCACCTGGCCCTCGCCCTCGCGCTCGTCGCGCTGACGGCCGCTGCGCCGCGCCGTCGCCACCGCCTCGTCCGAGGCCCCGGGCAGGCGCCCCACCCCCGTGGGAGCGCCGGCCCGGGGGCCCGCGGGGCGCGGACCGGGTCAGCCGCGCTCCGGCAGGTCCGCTTCTGCCGGAGCGGGCCCCGGCGTCGTCGCGAGGCCGCGGCCCGTGGGCGCGACGGCGGACTTCCCGCCGCAGAACACGGCTTCGAGCGTGCCGCCCAGCGCGGTGTTGGCCTGGCCCCGGTTCGAGGTGTTCGCCATGGCGGCCAGCGCGCGCCGCCCGTCGCGGGTGGCGAAGGCGTACGTGTAGTAGCCCTGCACCGTTCCCGTGTGGCCGTACACCTGCACTCCGCACGTCAGGTCGTAGCGCCGCAGCCCGAGCCCGTAGAACCGGGTGCGCGCGGCGTCGGTGGGGCTCATGACGAGCATCGAGTCCAGCATCCGCGGCGGCAGCAGCCGCCCCCCGAGCAGCGCGGACATGAAGGTGTTCAGGTCGGCCGGGCTGGAGATCATCGCCCCGGCGGCCTGCGCCCACGAGGCCGTCTGCTCGGTGGAGTCCACCAGCGGCGCCCCTGCCCCGTCGGGGTGGAGGTAGCCGCGCACGTGCCGCCCCGGCACGGCCGTGGCCGGGTGCACGTACGCCGTGCGGTCCAGCCCCAGCGGCTTGATGATGCGGCGCTCGTACTCCTGTGCCAGGCCGTGCCCGGTGGCCTTCTCGATGAGCATGCCGACGATCACGAAGTTGGTGTTCGAGTACGCGTACGCCGCCCCCGGCTGCGTGGTGCGCGGCTCGCGCAGCGAGAGGGCGACGAGCTCCCGGGGACCGAACACCTTGTTCCGGACGGCCTCGAAGCCGGGCACGGTGTCCGCGAACATCGCGTCCGTGTAGTCGGCCAGGCCGCTGCGGTGGGACAGCACGTGGCGCACCGTGATCCGGTCGCCGTCGGGCAGCAGCCCGGGCAGGTGCCGTTCGACCGGGTCGTCCAGGCCCAGCCGTCCCTCGGCCGCGAGCTGGAGCAGGACGACCGCGGAGAACGTCTTGGTGACGCTGCCGATCCGGAAGCGGGCCCGTGGGTCCATGGCCGCGCCGCCGGCCCGGTCCCGCACCCCGACCGCCTTGGCCACGGGGCGGCCCGGTCCGGTGAAGCGGGCCATGGCCCCGGGGGCGCCGGCCGCGGTCGTGCTGCGCAACGCCCGTACGAGCGCGTCGAGATCGGGCCGCGGCGCCGGGGTGGGGGAGATCCCGGCGGGCGTGGCGGCCGGCCGGGTCGCGGCGGCGGCATGGGCGGTGGCGGCCGGTGCCACGACGGCCACTGCGGCCAGCAGGGCGGCGCCGATGGTCAGGCGGCGGTGGTGGTGGTGGTGGGTGGGCAGGCGCACGGTGCTCCTCGGCGGGATGCGGAGAACAGGAGGAGGGAGGACGGGGAGGAGGAGGGAGGAGGGGGGAGGGGGGAGGAAGGGGGAACGGAGTGGGGGAGGAGGGGGGGATCGTACGGCGCGCCCGGGGGCGCGCCGTGCACGCAACGCGTCAGAAGGTGCAGGTGGGCACGCCGTCCAGCCATGCGGGTCCCTGGATGTAGATGTTCGTCATCCACGCCCGGTAGTCGGGCAGGTAGGACCAGGCGTCGTTGGTGTAGCCGTCCGAGGTCACCTTCTCGGCGTGCTTCTGGCACTGGACGCGGATCGTCGTCGGCCCCGGGAAGGCGTACACGCGGGCGGCCGAGGTGGAGGGGAGGGCCTTGGTCCAGACACCGGTGCCCCACGTCCGGAAGAGGGATCCCGTCACGGGACCGGGGTTGACGCGCACCGCCCCGTAGTAGTCGCCGGACAGCCGGACGTCACTGACCATCAGCTTGGTGCCGGACTGCCTGGCCTCCGCCATCCTGCCGGCTCCGAGGTAGACGGCGATGTGGTGCAGGTCCCGGGAGGTCCCCCACACGAGCAGGTCGCCGGGGAGGAGCGGCGCGAGGCCCTGGGCGGCCGTGAAGCGCTCGGCCGCGCGGTGCGTGTAGTACTGGGAGGACGCGGTCCCGTTCAGGACGTCCGAACCGGTGGCCCGCGCATAGGCGTACCGGACGAGCCCCGAGCAGTCGAAGCCGAGCCGTTCGGGATCGTGCTCGCTCGCCGGGTCGGTGGGGTCCACCTGGCCGTACGTGGCACCCGGCTCCGGGCCGTGACCACCGCCCCAGGAGTACCAGACACCGGCTGCCACCTGCTCACAGGCGGCGGCGACCGCCCGTTCCGCCTCCGGGGAGGCCCCCGGGGCCAGGACCCGGCACGAGGTGTCGGCGGCGGCCGGGGCAGGGCCGGGCGCCCACAGAAGGAAGGCGAGGAGTGCGATGAGCGTGCCGAGGGGAGCGGACCGGCGAAGCATGCGGGACCCCGTTTCTGGTGCCGTGGGCGGGTATGGGCACGAGCCTGCTGGCAGCGCGGCCGCGGCGTCGAGATCCGGGCGTCACCCCACCCGTACGGGCAACGGGAAACCCCCGGGAAACCCGCGCCGGTCAGGGCTTTCCGGTGCAGTGCGCGGCGGCTTCCGGGATGTTCGCCGGATCATCGGGAAGGCTGCCTGACGGATTGTCGGATGATCCGCCGGGCGGGTTGTCGGATGGATTGTCAGGCGGGTTGTCCGACGGATCGCCGGACGGGCCGTGGGCCGCGCCGAGTCGGCAGATGGCCGCCAGCCGGGCCGCCGGGTCGGGGTTCCAGAGCCGGACCGTGCCGTCGGTGCTGCTGCTGGCCACCGTCCGCCCGTCGGGAGAGAAGACCACGCCCCACACCGCGTTCACATGACCTGCCAGGGCGGCCCACAGCCGTCGCCCCGGCACGTCCCACAGCCGGACGGTACGGTCGTTGCCGCTGCTGGCCAGGGTGCGGCCGTCGGGGGAGAAGGCGATGCCCCGGGCGGCGCCGACGTGTCCAGCCAGCACCGCCGTGACCGCGTGCCGCCGCACCTCCCACAGGCGTACGGTGCCGTCGTTGCCGCTGCTCGCCAGGATCCGCCCGTCCGGGGCGAAGGCCACGGCCCGCACCGCGCCCGCGTGCCCGGTGAGGGTGGCCAGCGGGGCCCGACCGGCCACGTCCCACAGGCGGACCGTCAGGTCGTCGCCCGCGCTCGCGAGGGTGCGCCCGTCGGGGCTGAACGCGACGTCATTGGCGAAGTCGGTGTGGCCGGTGAGCGTGGCCAGGGGCGCCCGCCCGGGCACGTCCCACAGGCGGACCGTGCGGTCGGAGGACGCCGAGGCGAGCGTCCGCCCGTCCGGGGCGAACGCGACCGCGTACACGATGCCGCCGTGGCCGGTCAGCGTGGCGAGCGGCGTGCGCGCGGCGACGTCCCACAACCGGACCGTGCCGTCGGAGCCCGCCGAGGCCAGGGTCCGTCCGTCCGGGGCGAACGCCACCGCGTAGACGGCCTCCGTGTGCCCCTCGAACACCGCGGCCACCCGCCGCGCGGCCACGTCCCACACCCGCACCGTGTGATCGCCGTCGGCGGTGGCCAGCAGCTTCCCGTCCGGGCTGTACGCGGCATGCCAGACCTCGGCGAACGGCCGGGACGCCAGGACCGGACCGCGCAGGTCCCACAGCACCACGGACTGGTCGAAGGAGGCCGTGGCCAGCACCGCCCCCGCCGGGTCCACGGCGAGCGCCAGCACGTAGTCGGTGTGCCCCGACAGCGTGGCCGTCGGCCGGCCGCTGCGCACGTCCCACAGCCGGGTGGCCCCGTCGCCGCCGGCGCTGACGACCGTCGTGCCGTCCGGCAGGTAGGAGACGGCGTTGACGTCGTCGCTGTGCCCGGTCAGGGTCGCGGTCGCCCGCTGCCCGGCCACGTCCCACAACCGCACCGTGCGGTCGCTGCCGCCGCTGGCCACGCTCCGCCCGTCCGGGGCGAAGGCCACGCCCAGCACCCCGCCCGTGTGCCCGCGCAGGACGGCGGGCGGACGGTCCCCGGCCACGTCCCACAGCCGGACCGTCTGGTCGGCGCCGGCCGAGGCCAGCGTCCGGCCGTCCGGTGCGTACGCCAGCGTCTCCACCCGCTCCGTGTGCCCGGTCAGGACCCGCGGCGGGTCCGCCCCGCCCGCCGGATCCCGCAGCTGCACCGTGCCGTCGGCGGCCGCCACGGCGAGGGTGCGCCCGTCGGGGGAGAACACCACCGCCCGGGCGCCCGCCGTCTCCGCCGGCAGCTCGGCCGTGACCCGCCCCGCGGTGTCCCACAGGCGTACGGGGCCTTCGGTGGAGGTCGCCGCGAGGGTGAGGCCGTCGGGGCTGAACGCGACCGACCGGACCCGCCCGGGCATCGTCAGGGTCGCGGCCGTCCGCCGGTCGGAGACCCGGCGCAGCAGCACCTTCCCGTCGGAACCGGCCGTCGCCAGCAGCCGGTTGCCCGGGGCGAAGGCCACCGCGTTGACCGGACCGCTGTGCCCGGTGAGCCGGGCGAGGAACGGCTGGGACTGGGTGCTCAGCAGCGCCCCGCGCGCCTGCGGGGTCGCCTCCGTGCGGTACGCCTCCTCCGCCAGCCGCATCGAGGCCTCGGGCCGGCCGGCCGCGAGCGACGCCGACTCCGCGGCGAGTGCGTGCGACCGGGCGACGCGTTCCTGGCCGAGGGCCTGTCCCCGCTGCCGGTACGCGACCCCGCCCGCGCTCACGGAGAGGACCAGCAGGACCAAGAGGAGCGCCAGCATCCGCTGCCGGCGCCGGACCTGGCGCCGGGCCTGCGTCCGCCGGGCGTCCTCGGCGGCCGTGCTCGCCCCCAGGTACTCGGCCTCCAGCGGGGTGAGCCGGCTCCCGCCGTCGAGCTCCTCGGCCCAGGACCGGGCGGTCTCCAGCCGGGTCCCGCGGTGCAGGACCGACGGGTCGCGGCCCTCGCGCTCCCACTCGGCGGCCGCCTCGGCGAGCTGACGATGGATCAGCAAACCGTCCCGGTCCGCGTGGATCCAGCCGTGCAGCCGCGGCCAGGCGTGCAGCAGGGCCTCGTGGGTGATCTCCACGGTGTCGCGGTCCGCCGTGACGAGCCGGGCCCGGACGAAGGCGTCCAGCGCCCGCGCGGCCGGCGCCGCCCCGTCCGTGAACTGCTCCAGCAGCGCGCTCCGGCCCACCCGGCGGCGGGTCGGCCCGGTGTCCTCGGCGACGTGGACCAGGGCCACCAGGATCCGGCGCACCATCCGCTGCTCGGCCGGGTACAGCCGGGCGAACACGCTCTCGGCGGTCTGCGCCACGGCCCCCCGGATGCCGCCGGTGTGCTCGTACCCCGCGACGGTCAGCATCGACCCCTCGCGCCGCTGCCACGTCGCCAGCAGCGCGTGCGACACCAGCGGCAGCGCGCCGGCCGGTGCCGCGGCCCGCCCGGCGCCGTCCGCGTCGGCGAGGCCGTCGCGTACGCCGGCGTCCCGCAACAGCAGGGGCAGCAGGCCGGGTTCGAGGCCGAGCCCGGCGTGCTCCGCCGGGCGGGCGACGGCCTCCTTGAGCTCGGACACGGACATGGGCGGCAGGACGAACAGGCCGTCGGCGAAGACCGCGGCGAGCTCGGGGAGGTCCAGGCAGTTGCCGGAGAAGTCGGCGCGCAGCCCGAGGACCACGACGGCGGCGTCCTGCTCCGTTCGGGCCGTGGCCAGGGCGCGGAGCACGCGGACGAAGGCGTGTCGTTCCTCCTCGTCACCGCAGAGGGTGAAAACCTCCTCGAACTGGTCGACGATCAGTACCAGCCGTACCGTGGGCCCCCGCTGCCCCACCACCTCCAGGAGCCGTTCGGGCCGCTCGGCCAGCTCCCGCGGGGTGACGCCGAGATCTCCGCCGAACACCTTCGCGGTGCAGTCCAGCAGTTCCTGCACGGGGTGCGCGGTCGGGGTGAACCGTACGACCGGCCACGACGCGGCGCCGGCCGCCGGGAAGCCGCCGCGGCGCCGCAGCGCCGGCACCAGACCCGCGCTCAGCAGCGAGGACTTGCCCGCGCCCGACCGGCCCACGAGCAGCAGCGGGCCGCAGCCGATCCGCTCGAAGACCCGCTCGACGAGCGCGGCCGTCACGCGCTCCCGGCCGAAGAACCGGTCCGCATCCCGGTCGGTGAAGGCCGCCAGCCCCCGGTAGGGGCACTCCCCCTCCGACTGCGGGACGGACGGCGGCCCACCCGCGGACCCGGGGCCCGCGGCGCCGACCGGGGCACGGGCGGTGACCGGGGCGGGGGCCGGTGCCCGCGGGGCGGCGGCGTCCCGGCCCGCGGCCGCCTCCGCCTCCGCCTCCCGAGCCAGCCGCAGCAGTGTGCCGTCGGCCTCCAACACCCGGTCGCAGCGCAGTGCCACGTCCACGGTGACCCGCTTGGCACCGGTCTCGATCTTGCTCAGGTAGCCCTTGCTGTAGTGCGTCTGGCGGGCCAGGCCCGCCAGCGACAGGCCCCGTTCGATCCGCAGCCGGCGCAACTGGGCCGGGAACGCCGCCGCCGCGCCGCCGTCGCCGGCCGCCGCCGGTACGGGCGTCCGCGCTGCTGCGGACGGGTCGGGCTGGTCAGTGGTGTTCCGTCCGCGGTCCGGGTCCGGGTCCCCCACGGCGTCCCCCATGGCAGTGTGCGCCCAGGTCGTGAGATGGCAGCCCCAGGCTACAGCGGGGGCCGGACCGTCCGGCGTGCGCCGCGTCCGGCGTGGCGGAAAACAGCACAGCAGGGCAGCCCTGCGGAGCCGGCGCGCGGCGGATCCGCAAGGCTGCCCGAACCGGCGCGTGGCTACGGCCGGTTGAGGGTGACGGAGTTGATCGGCGTGAGGTTGGCGTAGACGCCCCGGCCCGCACCGATCGGGGCGCCGCAGCCCACCCCGTTGGAACCGGTGCACAGGCTCGCGGTGGCGCCGCCGTACTGGTTGTTGAGGACCCAGTGGTTGCCGTACTGGTTGCTCAGGTTGTGGGCCCCGTAGCGGGTGAAGACGTGGGTCGGCTTGACGGCCGGGTTCTGGTTCTCCGGGTATATGCAGACCGACCCGTACGGGCAGCCCGCCCATTCGTCGGCGGGCCGGGCGTCGGCCGCACCGCCCAGGGCCAGGACGGCCGCGGCGGCGGTGGCGAAGGCGGCGGCACTGCGGAACACGGTGCGCATCGTTCCCCCCATGTGTATGGCGTGCGTGCTGATGGTGACGGGATCAGCCTGTGCGCGCGGCCGGGGGAGGTCGACGGGTTTCCTGTCGCCCGTCGCCCGGCCGCGCGGGAAACCGCCCCCGGCCTGCGCGCCCGTACCGCCGTGGGCAACCCGGCGGCCGGTCACCTTCCGTCGTGCACCGAACGCGTTCCGTCAGATGTGTCCTCCGCCCGCGGGGCGCGCAGAATTGAGGAGGCGGCCCGCCACCTGACGTGCGGGCTCCGACAGCCTCCCGCGCGGGCCGTGCGTGCACCGGGCGGGCCGTGCGCGGAAGGGGGCCAGGCGATGCCAGCGGCCGGGCCGGGGGGCGAGCCGGGGACCAGCCCGCTCCGCTCGGAACCGGGGGCGCTGCTGGAGGACGTGCCCGTGGCCGTCTTCGGAATCGATACGGAGGAGCGGGTCTGCTACTGGGGCCCCGGAGCGCAGGCCCTGTTCGGACTTCCGGCCGAGGCCGTGCTGTCCCGGCCCGCCGCGGACCTCTTCCCGCCGCCCTCCCCCGGGGAGCCGGGCAGCGCGGCCCGGCTCGCCGAGCGTGCCCACGCCCTCGGATACTGGCGGGTACGGATGTCCGCGCTGCACGCGGACGGCACCGTCTTCAACTGCGGGTTCCGGGTCTTCCCGCTGACCGGCCCGACGGGCGCCACCGTCGTCCTCGGACTGGCGGCCCGGGGCGAGGACCTCGACCGGGTCAAGACCAATCTCGTCTTCATCGACACCCTCTTCAAGACCTGCCCGATCGGCCTGGTCATGCTCGACGAGGAACTGCGCTACGTCCACCTCAACCAGGCCCTGGCCGACATGGACGGCATCCCCCTCACCGACCACCTCGGGCGCCCCGTCGACGACATCATGATCACCTCGGACGGCGGCGAGTACCAGCGGATGCTGCGGGCCGTCGCCCGCGGCGGCCTCACCGTCGTCGGCGCCCTCGTCGGACTGCGCACCCCGGGCCGCCCGGACCTCGACCAGGTGCGCTCGGTCAGTTTCTTCCCGCTGAGCGGAGCCGGCGACACCCGGCGCGGCGTCGGCGGCCTCATGGTCGACGTCACGGACCGGGAACGGGCCATCCTCGAAGCCAGCGCCGCCCGGCAGCGCCTCGCCCTCCTCGACCGGGCCGCGGCCCGCATCGGCACCACCCTCGACCTCGACGTCACCGCCCACGAACTGGTCCAGGCGGCCGTGCCCGACTTCGGCGACGGCTGCGTCGTGGAACTCGTCGAATGGATGGACGAGACCGAGGACTTCGACCCGCAACTGCCGCTCATCACCCGGCGGATCGCCTCCGGCACCGTCCTCGACGCCCCCGCCGCCGACGAACTCCTCGGCGGCCTGGAGCGGGTCGTCTACCCGCCCGGCTCCAGCATCCACGAGATGCTGAGCACCGGCCGCCCCCTGTCCGTCCCGGTCGACGCGGAGTTCCTCGCCCGGACCGTCACCCACCCGCAGCGTGCCCGGCTGCTGTTGGACAGCGGCTTCGCCGACATCCTCATCGCACCGCTCATCGCCCGCGGCACCGTGCAGGGCCTCGCCATCTTCGGCCGGTCCGCCCGCCGCCCCGCCTTCGCCACGGAAGACCTCCGCCTCGCCGGCGAGCTCGCCTCCCGCGCCGCCCTCTGCCTGGACAACGCCCGCCTGTACGGCCGGATCCAGGACATCGCGCTCACCCTCCAGCGCGCCCTGCTGCCCAGCGCCCCGGCCGCCGGACCGTACGTCGACATCGCCCACCGCTACCTACCGGGCAGCCGCGTCACCGAGGTCGGCGGCGACTGGTACGACGCCATCGCCCTGCCCGGCGGCCGGGTGGCCCTCGTCGTCGGCGACGTCATGGGGCACGGGGTCCTCGCTGCCGCGGCCATGGGCCGGTTGCGGATCACCGCCAAGACCCTGGTCCGGCACACCTCCGACGACCCGGCGGCCCTCCTCGCCGAACTCGACGACTGCGCCCAGGAGGCGGGCATCGAATGGGCGACCTGCCTGTTCCTCGACTACGACCCGCACACCGGCAGTGCCCGCATCGCCAACGCCGGCCACCTGCCGCCCCTGCTCCGCACCCCGGACGGCACCGTCCGCACCCTCGGTGAGGACCTCGGCATCCCGCTCGGGGTGGGCGGGGTGGCCTACCGCTCGATCGCGGTCGACCTCCCCGAGGGCGCCGTCCTCGCCCTGTACACCGACGGGCTCGTCGAGAACCGCGGCCAGGACATCGACACCGGTGTCGACACCCTCCGCAGCCGGCTCGCCGCCCCCGTCGACTCCCTGGAGGAGGCCGCGGACCGCATCCTCGCCGAGCTCCTCCCCGACGCCGGCGCCACGGACGACACGGTCCTCATCCTGGCCCGCGTCCGCCGGGCTCCGCCGGCTGGCGAGCCGGCGCGGTGACGCCGGCGGAAGATCGTAAACCCCGAGTGGGGGAATGGAGTTGGAGCCTCCACCCCGTTCGGGCGAATGTGGGGGGAATGTCGGCGGCGCCGTCTACCCTCGGGACAGAGTGAGCCCCCAGAGGGAGGAAGCCATGGCCGTGATGCAGCACGAGACCACGATCGCGGAAGCAGCCGATCGTCTTTCCGAGGAGCTTCCCGGGCACCGAGTGGAGATTCTCCAGGGGAGGCTCACCGTGACACCACCCGCCGACGGGCGGCACGCCCTGTCGCTGACGTGGCTGATCGAGAGGTTCTACGAGGCCGGTGCGAGGAAGGCCGGCCTGCGGTACGTCCAGAACATCGGCATCTGGCTGCCCACCGGGGCGGACGACTTCGCCATCCCGGACTTCTCCCTGGTCGAGGCCGACTTCGTGAACCACAAGATCGCGAAGAACTGCTACGCCCCGGACGTCTTCCGCCTGGTCGTCGAAGTGACCTCGTCGAACTGGTCGGACGACCTCGGCGTGAAGGTCGACAGCTACGCCAACGCAGGCATTCCCGTCTACCTCGTCGCGGACAGGCGCCACGACGAGGCCGTCCTCTGCTGCGATCCCCGCAACGGCACGTACCGCCTCCGTCGCACCTTCAAGCGGGGCGAGTCCGTCCCCGTCCCCGAGCACGTCGGCGTGTCCCTGGAGCTTCCGGTCGACCTGCTCCTCGACGGGGATCCGGACTGATTCCGCCCGTCAGTCGTCGTCGCGCCGGGGCTGCCCCGCGGCCAGGAGGGTCACCGCGCGGTCGAGGCGGGTCCGGCGGGCCTCCGGGGTGAGGGCCTGCAGGACCGGGAGGATCGCCAGGTAGCGGCCGGTCCGGTCGAGCGCCTCGAACGCCGCCCGGGCGGCGGGGTGTTCGGCCAGGGCCGCGGTGACGTCCTGCGGTACCGCCGCGGACTTCTGCGAGGCGTAGGCCCCCGCCCACCGTCCGTCCTCCTGCGCCTTGCGCACCTCGGCCAGGCCGGGTTCGCGCATCCGGCCCAGTGCCGTCAGTTCGGCGACCTTCTCCACGTTCACCTGCGACCACAGGCTCCGCGGCCTGCGCGGCACGTACTTCTGCAGGTAGAACTGCTCGTCGAGGGACCGGCGTTGACCGGAGATCCAGCCGTAGCACAGGCCGCTGTCGACCAGTTCGTCGCTCGTGACCGAGGGGATGCCGGAGTTCTTCTTCGCGACCTTGATCCACACCCCTTCCTGCCGCCCGTAGTGCTCGGCCAGCCAGCCCTCGAACGCCCCGCCGTCGGCGAAGGCGACCACTTCCACACCGTCCAACTCGTCCATGAGGCCCAGGCTAACGCCGGGACGACGACCCGGGCGGAACCGGATTCCCGCCTCCCACGTCTTCGCCCCGGAACGTGAGGGGAGCCGGAGCGGGGAGCATGAGGCAGAGGAAGATCATGCCGCGGGCAGCCGTTGCCGGCGGGCTCGGGGCCGTGACCGCCGGGCTACTGGCGTTCCACCGCGCCCTGCCGAACCTGCCCGGCAGGCCCGCCGGGCTGCTGGAGACCTTCCTGCCCTGGCTCGGCCTGGCCGTCCCGGCCCTCCTCGGCTGGGCCCTGCTGCGCCGGTCGGCCCCGGCCGCGTACGCCGCCCTGCTGCCGGCGGCCGCCTGGCTCTGGCTCTTCGGCGGGTTCCTGCTCCCCGGCCCGGATCCGGACCCGGACGGCGCCGACCTCGTCGCCGTCCAGCACAACGTCAGCGACGAGAACCCCGACCCGGCCGGCACCGCGCGGGCGCTGGCCGCGACCGGGGCCGACCTGATCGCCCTGGAGGAGCTGACCCCCGCCGCGCTGCCGGCCTACGCGGCCGCCCTGGCGCCGCAGTACCCGTACCACGCGGCCGGCGGCACCGTCGGGCTCTGGTCGAAGCACCCCCTCGCCGACGCGCGGCCGGTGGACATCCGACCGGCGAGCCTGGGGGAGGAGTGGAACCGCGGGCTGCGGGCGACCGCCCGGACCCCGCGCGGGGCGGCGGCCGTGTACGTCGCGCACCTGCCCTCGCTCCGCCTCGGCGCGCACGGCTTCGGCTCCGCCCGCCGTGACGAGAGCGCGGTCCTCCTCGGCAGGGCGCTGGCCGCCGAGCCGCTGGACCGGGTGATCCTGCTCGGGGACCTCAACAGCACCGTGGACGACCGCGGGCTCGCCCCGGTCACCGCCCGGATGACCCGGCCCGGCCGGGACTTCGCCTTCAGCTGGCCCGCCGCGCTGCCCGTGGCCCGGATCGATCAGGTCCTCACCCGCTCGGCCGCCGTCGTACGGGTCCGGACCCTGCCCGCGACCGGAAGCGACCACCTGCCGGTCGTGGCCGACGTCAGGTGGTGACGCCGGCCCGCTCGGCGGTGCGCCGGTACACGAGGTCCGCGAACCGGGCCGGCCCCTGCGCCTCGTGGTCCATGAACAGGTTCGGCTCCACCAGCTCCAGCTCCATCACCACCGGCGATCCGTCGTCGGCGTACGCGATGTCGACCCGCGCGTACAGCAGCTCCTCCTGCCGCTCCGGTACGGCGGCCAGTGCCGCCCGCGCCAGCGCGAGCTCGGCGGCCGACGGCCGGTGCGGCCGCAGGTTCGGGTGGGGGACCCGGTCGTTGTCGACGACCCCGGGCTCGGTGAGCACCGGGTCCTTGCGTATGGCATGGCTGAACGCGCCGCCGAGGAAGACGAGCGCCCGTTCGCCCTCGTCGATCCGGGACAGGTACGGCTGCACCATCACCGTCGACCCGGCGTCGTGCAGCGCGGCCACGTGCCCCACCGCCAGATCGCGCTGCGCCGCCGTGTACCGGGCGGCGCCGTACGCGCCCGCCGACACGGAGGGCTTCACCACGAACTCGCCGCCGTCCGGCAGGACCGCTTCCTCGCCGGGCGCGACGAACCGGGTCGGGACGACGGGAACGCCGCGTCCGGCGAGGTCCCGCAGGTAGACCTTGTCGGTGTTCCACCGCACGACACCCGCGGGATTGTCCAGCCGCGCCACTGCCTGGACGGCATCGGCCCACGCCAGGAACTCCGGCCGCCGCAGCGGGTAGTCCCAGGTGGACCTGATCACCACCGCATCGCACCCCGACCAGTCGAAGTCCTCGTCGTCCCAGGCCGCGGCCTCGGCGTCGAGGCCCCGCGCGCGCAGGGCCTCCAGCAGCGCCGGCATGTCCGAGTCCGCGTCGAGGCCCGGGGCCGAGGTGGCCAGGGCCACCCGAGTGGTGACGGTCATCCGCTTCTCCTTCGCAGCAGGCTGCGCGCCGGAACGGCCCCGGCGCGGCCGCCTCAGGCTAGGCGCCGACGGGCCGGCCGCGCGACGCGCTTTCTGCGCAGGAGGACACGGGTGAATGCGGGTGACACGGGTGGATGCGGGTGACGCGGGGCGATGCGGGAGATGCGGGGGGACGGGACTACTTGGCGGAGGAGGACCCGGAGGCGTGCCGGATGCGCACCCACAGCGGCAGGGCGTACCAGCACAGCAGGTACCACCACAGCACCCCGGCCACGATCCAGGGCACCACGGTGTTGTCCGTGGACACGCGGAGGATCAGGAACAGGGCGGCGACGAGTGTGGCCAGCAGCAGCACGATGCCGACCATCGTGAGGCGGGAGGCCCACACCACCAGTTGCGGTTTGACCCGTCTCCCCAGGACGATGCGGTGCAGGGACACGGGTCCGATCAGCGCGCCGGTGGCCAGTGAACCGAGGACGACCGTGATGGTGTAGATCGCCCGGTCCGCCTGTGACAGCTGCTGGAAGTGCGGGGTGAACGCGACGGTCAGCAGGAACCCGAACAGGATCTGGACGCCCGTCTGGACGACCCGGATCTCCTGGACGAGCTCCTGCCACCGCCGGTCGGCCCGCTCCTCCGGGGTTTCGTCCCGGCCGTTCTCGGCGGGGTCGGCGTCAGCTTTCAAGGGTGTCCTTCGTTTTCTCCTCGGCCTCGCGGACATCTCCCTTGATCCGCTCCGCCCGGCCCTCGGTGGTCATGCGCTTGTCGTCGGTGATGCGGCCTGCGGCTTCCTTGGCCTTGCCCTTGAGCTGCTCGCCCTTGGCCTTGGCCTTCTCCTTGCCGGACATGGTCACTCCCTCCTACGGAAACGGTGAACACGCATGCGTCTGACCCGTGGTCCGGGCCGCAAACGCGTCAGGCGGAAGTTCCGGACGCGGGCCCGGGCGAGCCCGGACCGCAGTCGGAGCCGGCTTCCGGGCCGGTCCTGTCAGGGCTTCGCGGTCTCCCCGCCCATGACGTCGCGGAAGGCCGTCATACAGGGCACGCAGTGTGCGTCGGTCTCGGTGTACCCGGCCGGGAGGAGGGGGCGGCCGCACAGGGTGGCGGAGCGGTCGCGGGCGACGACGTGCCAGACCGGGTCCTGCCCGGTGGCCGCCTCGCCGAGGTGCATTTCGTACATGAGACTTCCCCGTGTGCTCGACAGCTCGTGCATCCACCACACCAGGGCCGGGGCCGGACGGCCCGACAAGTGGGCCGTCCGGGTGACACGGCGGCGCCGCGCAGCACTCCGGGGCATACGAAAAAACCCCGGGCCGAATTGGCGTCCAGGGTTTTCATCCGCGTATATTGAATAGTTCACGCCGCCCCGATGAGGGCAGGCGTGAGGAAGCTTTACGAGGACACTGTATCGGGTCGGGAGTGGAATTGTCAACCGAGGAATTCCGTAAAGAGCAGCAATTCATCGACGCGCTCTACGCGCGCCTCGATGACCTGCGCGATCTGGCCGAACGCGCCATGCACGGCGCACTCGCGGCCGGCGCGGGAAACAGCGCGCAGGCCCGCCTGGAACGCGACATCCTCGTCGCGGAGCAATCCGGGCTGCTTTCCGCGCTGAACTCCGGCGAGAGCGGCCTCTGCTTCGGCCGACTGGAGTTTTCCGACGGGCAGGACCACCACATCGGCCGGATCGGGATTCGCCGCGACGACACCGAGCGCACCCCCCTCGTCATCGACTGGCGGGCCGACGTCGCCCGCCCGTTCTACCTCGCCACCGGCCACCACCCCATGGGGCTGCGCCGGCGCCGGCACATCACCACCCAGGGCCGGCGCGTCACCGCCCTGCACGACGAGATCCTCGACCTCACCGACACCGAGCGCACCGGACACGAGGGCGCCGACGCGGACGCCGTGCTGCTCGCCGCGCTCGACGCCGCCCGCACCGGCCGCATGCACGACATCGTCGAGACCATCCAGGCCGAGCAGGACCGGATCATCCGGTCGCCGCACCGCGGCGTGCTCGTGGTCGAGGGCGGCCCGGGCACCGGCAAGACGGCGGTCGCCCTGCACCGGGCGGCCTACCTGCTCTACGCGCACCGCGAACTGCTCGCCAAGCGCGGCGTACTGATCGTCGGTCCGGACCCGGCGTTCCTCGGCTACATCGGCGAGGTGCTCCCGGCCCTCGGCGAGACCGGCGTCCTGCTCGCCACGATCGGCGAGCTGTTCCCCGGCATCCGCGCGACCGGCACCGACCGGCCCGGCGCGGCGGCGGTCAAGGGCCACGCGAAGATGGCCGGCGTCCTGGCCCGCGTCGTCCGGGACCGGCAGACGCTGCCGGAGACCGTGCCGGCCGGCAGCGGTGAGGACAGCGCCGTGGTCCCCGAACCGGCCCTGGAGATCGACCACGACGAGTACGGGACGCTGCTGCTGGACCGGACCATGGCCTACGAGGCCCGGGACCGGGCGCGTGCCACCGGGCTGCCGCACAACCTGGCCCACCCCTACTTCGCGTTCTCCGTCATCGACGCGCTCACCGAGCAGCTCGCCGACCGGCTCGGTGCGGACCCGTTCGGCGGCCCCAACCTGCTGGGCCCGGACGACATCGCGCAGCTCGGCAAGGAGATCGCGACGAGCAGCGAGGTGCACGCCGCGATCGACACCCTGTGGCCGCCGCTGACCCCGCGCCGGCTGATCGCGGAGTTCCTCGAGGACCCCACCCACCTCCCGGACCACGAAGCCGAGCTGATCCGACGTGCGACGTCCGCGGCCGGCGACTGGACGCCCGCCGACATCCCGCTGCTCGACGAGGCCGCCGAACTCCTCGGCGTCGACGACAGCGCCCAGCGCGCCGCCGAGGAGCGCGCCCGGCAGGAACGCATCGCGTACGCGCAGGGCGTCCTCGACCTGTCCGCCGGCTCGGAGTCGTACGAATTCGAGGACATGGAGAACGAGTTCCTCGCCGCGCACGACATCATCGACGCCGAGCGGATGGCCGAGCGCCACGAGGAGGCCGACCACCGCAGCACGGCCGAACGGGCCGCCGCCGACCGCACCTGGGCCTTCGGGCACGTCATCGTCGACGAGGCGCAGGAGCTGTCCGCCATGGCGTGGCGCCTGCTGATGCGGCGCTGCCCGACCCGTTCCATGACGCTGGTCGGGGACCCGGCCCAGACGGCCGACGAGGCCGGCTGCGGCTCCTGGGCCCAGGTCCTGGACCCGTACGTCGGCGACCGGTGGGAGCTCGTCCGGCTCGGCGTCAACTACCGTACGCCCGCGGAGATCATGGACGTCGCGACCGCCGTGCTGCGGGCCCGCCACCCCGGCTTCGAGCCGCCGCGGTCCGTGCGCTCCACCGGCCGGCAGCCCTGGGTGCGGGCCGCGGACGACCTGGCCGCCGCGGTGGCCGACGCGGTGCGCCGCGGCACCCCGGCGGAGGGCCGGCTCGCGGTGATCGCGCCGCGGGCCCTGCACGAGCCGCTGGGCGCGGTGCTGCCGGGCGTGGGCGCGGGCTCGGAGCCCGACCTCACCCGGGCGGTGGTCCTGTTGGAGCCGCGGCAGGCCAAGGGCCTGGAGTTCGACTCGGTGATCGTCGCCGAGCCCGCGGACTTCGCCCCGAGCGACCTGTACGTGGCCCTGACCCGGGCCACCCAGAGCCTGGGCGTGGTGCACACCGGCCGCCTGCCCGACGGGCTGGAGGAGGCGGCGACGCCGTAGCGGGCGGACCGCACCCGCAGCCGGGTCGTCAGACCGCGACCGGGCCGGGGGCCGGGGCCGGTCCCGCCGGCCCGGCCGGGTCCTGGGCGCGGGTCTGGGTCCGGGCCCGGGTCTGGGTCTCGGTGAGCGCCCGGAGCCGTTCCAGGCGCGCGCGGGTCTCCTCGTCCAGCGGCGCGTACGTGACCAGGCGCGGGCCCGGCGCCGGGCCGAGCCACAGGCTGGTGTGCTCCAGGTGCAGCAGCCCGACGTGCCGGTTGAGGATGTACTTCGTCCTGGCGCCCTGGCCGACCACCTCGTGCCGGGCCCACACCTCGCGGAACTCCGGGGAGCGGGCCTCCAGCCGGGCCACCAGCGCCTTCCAGGCGGGCTCGGCCAGGTGCTCGGCCATGGACGCGCGGAACTTGGCCGCCAGGATCCGCAGCGTCTCCGCGTGATCGACGACGGACTCCCGCCAGTCGGGGTCGGTGAAGGCCAGCCACAGGCAGTTGCGGTCCTCCCGCGGCAGCGCGTCCAGGTCGCACAGCAGCCGCCCGTAGGTGCTGTTGTACGCGAGGATGTCGTACCGGCTGTTCTGCACGCAGGCCGGCAGCGGGGCCAGCTGGTCCAGCATCGCCCGCAGGGCCGGGGTCACGCTCGGGCACGGCGTGTTCGGGGCGGGGTCGGCCGCGCCGGCCAGCGCGAACAGGTGCGCGCGCTCGCTCGCGTCGAGCAGCAGGGCGCGCGCCAAGGCGTCGAGGACCTGGGCGGACACCTGGATCTCGCGGGCCTGCTCCAGCCAGGTGTACCAGGTGACGCCGACGGCGGAGAGCTGGGCGACCTCCTCGCGACGCAGCCCCGGCGTGCGCCGCCGGCGCCCGCGCGGCAGTCCGACCTGTTCGGGGGTGATGCGCTCGCGGCGGCTGCGCAGGAAGTCGGCCAGCTCGTGCCGGCGTACGTCGCTCCGGGGGGCCACAGTGGTCATGGAACCAGGGTGCCGCACCGCCGATCCGGTTGCCAGGTAGTTCGAGTACCAGGATAAGGAGACTCTGGTACCAGGCTGGGCCGAGCGCGATCGTCGGGGGTGTGAGTGAGACGACCGTACGACCCACTGCTGCCGCCGCCCCGGGTGCAGCCTCCGCCGCGCGCGGGGCGCCTGCCCCGGCCCCTGTAACCCTTCCCGTCCCGGCTCCCGGCCCGGCCCCCGCCCCGGCCCCCGCCGCGGCCGCCGCCCCCGCCCCGGCCGCGCTGGGCCCGCTGGGGCTCTTCACCGTGCTGCTCGGCGCCGCCCTGCCGATGGTCGACTTCTTCATCGTCAACGTGGCGCTGCCCGCCGTCGACCGCGACCTCGCCGCCGGCCCCGCCGTGCTCGAACTGATCGTGGGCGGCTACGGCGTCGCGTACGCCGTGCTCCTCGTCCTCGGCGGCCGCCTCGGCGACACCGCGGGGCGGCGCCGGCTCTTCCTCGCCGGCATGGCCGCCTTCGGCCTCACCTCGCTCGCCTGCGGCCTCGCCCCCACCGCGTGGACCCTGGTCGCGGCCCGGGTGGCGCAGGGCGCCGCGGCCGCGCTGATGCTGCCGCAGGTGCTCGCCACCATCCAGGCCACCACGCAGGGCCCCCGCCGGGCCCGGGCGATGAGCCTGTACGGGGCCACGGGCGGGTTGTCCATGGTGGCCGGCCAGGTCCTGGGCGGCGTCCTGGTGGCCGCCGACGTGGCGGGCCTCGGTTGGCGCTCGGTGTTCCTGGTGAACGTGCCGGTCGCCCTCGTCGGGCTGGTGCTCGCCGCGCGGACCGTTCCGCAGACCCGCTCGGAGCGGCCCGCCTCGGTCGACATGCCGGGGACCCTGCTGCTCGCCCTGTCGCTGGTCTCGCTGCTGCTGCCGCTGACCGAGGGGCGGGCCACCGGCTGGCCCCTGTGGACCTGGCTGTCGCTGGGCGCCTTCCCCGTCGCGGCCGTCGGCTTCGTCGTCGTCGAGCGCCGCGCCGACCGGCTGGGGCGGACCCCGCTGGTGCCGCCGAGCCTGCTGCGGCTGCCGTCGCTGCGCCGGGGCCTGGTCCTGCTGGTGCCGTTCTCCCTCGGCTTCAGCGGATTCATGTTCGTGATGGCCGTGGTCCTCCAAGAGGGCCTGCACAAGGGGCCGGTGGCCGCCGGGCTCGCCCTCGCACCCATGGCCGTCGCCTTCTTCGCGGCCTCACTGGCCGGGCCGCGGCTGACCGGCCGGTTCGGCAGCCGCGTCGTCACCGCGGGCGCGGTGCTCCAGGCCGTCGGCATCACGGTGTTGCTGCTCACGCTCCGGTACGGCGGGCCGAACCCCGGAATCGCCGAGCTGGCCCCGGGCGTGGCCGTCGCCGGCCTCGGCCAGGGCTTCCAAGTGCCCGTGCTGATGCGGCTGATGCTCGCGGACGTGCCGGCCGACCGGGCCGGCGTGGGCAGCGGGGTCGTGACCACCACCCAACAGTCCGCGCTCGCCCTCGGCGTCGCGACCCTCGGCAGCCTCTTCCTCGCCCTGACCGCCGCGCACGGCATCCGGACCGCGCTCACCACGGCCCTGCTGGTCCAACTGGCCCTGATCGCCCTCACGGCCGTCCTCAGCCTGCGCCTGCCCCGCCCCGTGCGGTGAGCGCATCCCGGCCCGGTCGGCCCGCGGCCCGAGGCCCGAAGCGGAACCCCGCGTCGACGACCCGGAAAGCGGGGCGGCTGCGGCGCCGGACCGAGGCCCGGCGGCTCCCGTCCTCGCCGGACCGACGACCGCCGCACAGCACCCGGTAGCCACTTTCTCCTTCAGGCCGACAGTGCCGCCGCGCTGGTGGCACACTCGGACGGGGCGGGCGGCAAACTCGTTGCCGCTGTGGGCGATTGGGGTCTCAGGTTGCGAACCCGGCGTGCTGGCCTGGTCTACCTGTTGCTGGCGCTGGCGGGGGCGGGTGGAGCGCTGTGGCTCGCCGACGTGGGAGCAGCGGCGACGGCAGCGTCCTTGTTGCCGACGGTCGCTTCGACCTATCTCGCCTGGGCGGCGTTCCGCTCCGATCGTTCGGAGGCCGCTACAGAGGGTGGGCTGGGGCAGATCGCCGACCACCTGGCCCTCGCCGTGCGCCGTCAATGGGAGGCCGAAGCACGCGTGCGACGGCTCAATGATCCCTATCCGTTGCCGGTGTCCTGGGCTCCGGCGGGCGCGGACCTGGTGGAGGATTGGGCGCGGCTGGAATCGATCGCCGTGAGTTGGCCAGGTGGGTCGCAGCCCGACCGGGGTGGATGGTCGACCGGCCCCGGAGGACTTGTCGGGACCGACGGGCAGATCGCCGAGGTCCTGCTGCAGAGAGTTCCTACCGGCCGCCTGGTGGTCCTCGGTGCACCTGGTTCGGGTAAGACCATGCTGCTGGTCCGCCTGCTGCTGACGCTGGTCGGGCAGCGTTCGCCCGGCAGCGCCGTCCCGGTGCTGTTCTCCCTCTCGTCGTGGAATCCGGTCGAGCAGGAGTTGGACGCCTGGTTGAGCGAGCAGCTCATTCAGGACTACGAGGGTCTGAGGGAGTCGGCGCCGGGCTCGTTGGAACGGATGAACTGCGCCCAGGCGTTGCTGGCGCACCGACTGGTCCTCCCCGTGCTGGACGGCTTCGACGAGATCCCCGCAGCCGTGCGTACAGCTGCCTTCGACCGGATCAACGCAGCACTGCCACTGGGTCAAGGCGTGGTTCTGTCCAGCAGGGTCCAGGAGTACCGGGAGGCGCTTTCCCCTGTTTCCTCCATCCCCTCGAAGCTCGCCGGGGCGGCGGGGGTCGAACTGCAGCCGGTGGATCCCGAAGTGGCTGCCGACTACCTCAGGCGAGACTCCGGCGGGGAGGCGACCGCTGCAGCAGCACGTTGGGACCCGGTGCTGGCCCATCTGCGCGGAGCCGAGACCGAGGTCGCCCGGGCGCTCAGCACACCGCTGATGCTCTTCCTGGCCCGCACCATCTACAACCCCCGGCCCGGTGAGCACAGTGGGCTCCTTCCCAACCCGGGCGAACTGTGCGATACGGAGCGTTTCCCCACTTCCTCCGAGATCGAGCAGCATCTCTTCGACGCCTTCATCCCAGCGGCGTACCGGCCTCATCCGGATCCCAGGAAGCGTTGCCGTTGGCGTCCGGAAGACGCGCAACGCTGGTTGACCTTCCTCGGCGCCCATCTGGAACACCGCCTGCGCGGGACGACCGACCTGGCGTGGTGGCAACTGCGGCACGCAACCCCGCTGCCTCTCGTCGGCCTCGTGTTCGGTTTCGCGAGCGGCTTGGCCGGCGGACTCGTCGCCGGGTTCGGGGCGGGCATCGGCATCGGCTTCGGAGCAGGTCTGGGGACGGGAATCCTCCTGGGCTTCGGCGTTGGACTCCCGATCCGGAGGGTGAGCCGGACCGGCCGCGGCCCCCTGAGCGGGCTGGCAGGCGGTTTGGCCGGCGGGCTCGGAGGCGGGCTGGCGGCAGGTTTGGCGAGCCAGATCGGCATCGGACTCGCCGTCGGGCCCGCAGGGGGAATCGCGGCTGGACTGGGAGTGGGGCTCGCGGTCGGGCCCGCGAGCGGCCCCAGAGGGGGCTTGGCCGGCGGTTTCGTCGGCGGGGCCACCGCTGGCCTGATGTCCGGACTCGGTCCGGGAGTTCCGTCGGGCATCATCAACGGCATCGGAATCGGACTGGCGGCCGGGCTCACGGCTGTGCTGGCGGGGCGGAGCGAACCGGCGCAGAGACTGCACTGGTCCCCCGTCGGCATCGCCGGCGGCCTCGCGGTCGGGGCGGCGCTCGGTTTGGCAGCCGCGCTCGTCGCCGGTCTCGCGGTCGGGATGACGGTCGGCCTCGTCACCGGAGCCGTTGGCACACTGATCGCCGGGCTTGCAGGGGCGCCGACGAACCTGACTGCAGCAGGTGATCCGAACGCGGTGTTGAGCCGCGACTTCCGCACCTTCGTGGTCATCGCGCTGGCTACAGCCCTCGCGATTGGCATCGTCGTCGAATTGGTGACCGGGCTGGCGGTCACCACGGAACGGCAACTGGCGGCCAATTCTGCTGTGTTACTCACGGCCGGGATCGTTCCCGGCGTCTGGATGGGTCTCGTCTCCGGCCTGGCGCTTGGTCTCGCCCAGGCCGCCTGGGGCGCCTTTGGCGTGGCGCGTTGCTGGCTGGCCTTGCGGGGGCAACTGCCATGGCGGCTCATGAGCTTCCTGGCCGACGCGCATGAACAGCGTGGTGTTCTGCGTCAAGTGGGAGCGGTCTACCAGTTTCGTCACGCTGAACTGCAGCGTCGACTGGCTGCTGACAGCTGAACGTGCACGGGGGCTCGTGCGCCTGTGACGATGGTGTGAGACCACACGCCGGGGCCGGACGCCGGGGCCGGACGCCGGGGCCGGACGCCGGGGCCGGACGCCCGGGCCGGACGCCCGAGCCGGACGCCCGAGCCGGACGCCCGGGCGGGGCGCGCCGGCACCCCACCGGTCCGGGGACCGGCCGGTTCACCTTCCACCGGTGCGGCGGCCGACCGCAGGGAACGTGCCGCTGGCCGTGGCCGCGGGCTGTCATCGGGCGCCCCTCCTCCCGTACAGTCCGTGATGCCGTGCCGACGCTCCGTCAGGGGCGTGGCCGGGCAGGCGACAGGAAGCAGGAGGAGAAGCGTGGCCACCGAAGCCGGCCTCGACCGGGACCCGCTCCCGCAGGCGCCCCGACCGGCCCGCCCGGTCCCCGAACTGGACCCCGTGCACGTGCAGCGGTGGCGCGGCGAGGGCGGCGAGCTCGTCGACCTGCTCGCCCTGGCGCGTGAACGGCTCGGCGGCATCGCCGCGTTGCGCCTCGGGCCGGCGGACGGCCGCACCCCGCCCACCGTCCTGGTCACCGACCCGGCGGCGGTCCGGCACGTGCTCGCCCTGCAACCCGACCGGTACGTCAAGCGCTCCCACCGGGCCCGCCTGCTGATCGGCGACGGGGTCCTCGCCGCCACCGGGGAGGCCTGGAAGCGACAACGCAGGCTGCTGCAGTCGCAGTTCACCGGCACCGGGATGCGCCGCTACGAGCACCGGATCGAGCGGGCCGCCGACACCGTCGCCGCGCGTTGGGCGGGGTACGCCGCCACCGGGCAGACCCTCGACGTCGGACGGGAGATGCGCCGCTTCGCCCTCGACACCATCTGGCGCTCCCTGACCGGACACCCCCTCGACGCCCGGACCGAGGGCGAGCTGGGCGCCGTCGACGCCCTGGCGGCCGCGCTGCCCACCCTGCCCGCCGACGAGGCCGACGCCCGGGACGCCGTCGCCGCGGACGTCGCCCGGATCGACGCGTTGGCCCGGTACGCCATCGACGCCGCCCGTACCGGTCCCGCCGGACCCGACGGCCCCGGGCTGCTGCACGTCCTGCTCGACGCGGCCGAGGAGCGGCCCGAGTACACCGACCGCCTGATCCGCGACGAGCTGGTCACGCTGCTCTTCGCCGGGCACGAGACCACCGCGACCACCCTGACCTGGCTGTACCTGCTGCTCGACCGGTATCCCGAGACCCGTGGGCAGGCCCTCGCGGCCGGCGGCGCGGGCTCCCCGGAGCGCGGGCAGGCCGTCCGGGCGCTGGTCCACGAGACGCTGCGGCTCTACCCGTCGGCGTGGATGATGCCCCGCCACGCGGCCGAGGACGACGTCCTGGCCGGCCACGCCATCGCCGCCGGCACCGACCTCCTCGTGTGCCCGTACCTCACGCACCGCGACCCGGGGCTGTGGCCCGACCCGGAGCGCTTCGACCCCCGGCGCTTCACCGAGCCCCAGGGGCGGCCGGCCGATCCGGGCGCCTACCTGCCCTTCGGGATGGGCCCGCGCGCCTGCCTCGGCCTGCAGTTCGCCCTGCGCGAGTCGACCGTCCTGCTGGAGCGGCTGCTGCCCGCGTACACCGTCGCCTTCCGCGCCACCCCCGCCGGGGCCGCGTACGGCATCACCGTCCGCCCCGACGGCCCCGCCCCGGCGACCTTGAACGCCACCGCGCCCTGAGGCGGCCGGGCCCGGGAGCCGCCGCACCGGGAGCCGCCGCACCGGGAGCCGCCGCACCGAGAGTCGCCGCTCGCGCAGCCGCCCGCCGCTCGCGCAGCCGGCGGGCCGGGCAGGCCAGGGTCTTTCATGAAGCAGTGAATCAGTGCTTCAATCCTTCCCGTGCCCTACCGCCGCCCCCCTGCCGTCCAGGCCCGTCTCGACGCCCGCCGCGACCGGGTCCTGGAAGCCGCCGTCCGCCTGCTCTCCCGGGAGGGGTACGGCGGCTGCTCCGTCGCCGCGATCGCGGCCGAGGCCGGCATCTCCACCGGCAGCGTCTACCAGTCCTTCTCCGGCAAGTCCGAGCTCGCCGCCGCGCTCTTCCGCACCCTGGTCGCACGTGAACTGGAGGCGGTCGCCGCCGCCGCGGACCGCCCCGGAACGGCTGCCCGGCGGGTCGCCGCCGCGGTGGAGACCTTCGCCTCCCGGGCGCTCCAGGCGCCCCGGCGGGCCTTCGCCCTCCTCGCGGAGCCCGCCGACCCGGCCGTCGACACCGAGCGCCTCGTCTTCCGGCGCGCGTTCCGCGACGTGTACGCCGAACGGATCGCCGCGGGCGTGGCCGCCGGCGAACTGCCCCCGCAGAACCCCGAGCTGACCGCCGCCGCCCTGGTCGGCGCCATCGCCGAGGCGCTCGTCGGCCCCCTCGCCGACGGCGACGCGGCCCCCGGCGACGTCATCCCCGGCCTGATCACCTTCACCCTGCGCGCCCTTGGAGGACACGATGCCGCAGACGCATGAGGTCACCAACCAGGTACCGCCGCACCACGGCTACGACGCCGCCGCCGACCCGGCCCTGCTCGCGGCCCTCGACCGCGAGGGAGCCGGCTGGGCCGCGCGGGAGGTGCACGAGCTCGGCGTCCTCGCCGGCTCCGAACGGGCCACGGACTGGGGGCGCCTGGCCAACGAGAACTCCCCCGTCCTGCACACCCACGACCGCTACGGCCACCGCGTCGACGAGGTCGAGTTCCACCCCTACTGGCACGAGCTGATGCGCACCGCCGTCCTGCACGGCCTGCACGCCGCCCCCTGGGCCGACGACAGGCCGGGCGCACACGTCGCCCGCGCGGCGAAGTTCCTCGTCTGGGGCCAGGTCGAGGCGGGCCACACCTGCCCGGTCTCCATGACGTACGCGGCCGTCCCCGCGCTGCGCACGACGCCCGCCCTGGCCGAGTGGCTGGAGCCGCTGCTCGCCTCCCGCACCTACGACTTCGGCCTGCGCCGCCCCGACACCAAGCGCGGCCTGATCGCCGGCATGTCGATGACGGAGAAGCAGGGCGGATCGGACGTCCGCGCCAACACCACGACCGCCGTCCCCGCCGGGGACGGCACGTACCGGCTGACCGGGCACAAGTGGTTCACCTCGGCGCCCATGTCGGACGTCTTCCTCACCCTGGCACAGGCCCCGGGCGGACTCTCCTGCTTCCTGCTCCCGCGGGTGCTGCCCGACGGCAGCCGCAACCGCCTGCTGCTCCAGCGGCTCAAGGACAAGCTGGGCAACCGCTCGAACGCCTCCGCCGAGATCGAGTACGACGAGGCCTTCGGCTGGCTGGTGGGGGAGGAGGGGCGCGGGGTCGCCACCATCATCGAGATGGTCAACATGACCCGCCTCGACTGCGTCCTCGGCGGGGCGTCCGGCATGCGCCTCGGACTGATCCGGGCGGTCCACCATGCCACCCACCGGCGGGCGTTCGGCAAGGCCCTGATCGACCAGCCCCTGATGCGCAACGTCCTCGCCGACCTGGCCCTCGAATCCGAGGCCGCCACCGCCGTCGCGATGCGGCTGGCCGGGGCCACGGACCGGGTCGCCCGCGGTGACACGGACGAGACGCTGCTGCGCCGGCTGGGGCTGGCCGTGACCAAGTACTGGGTGTGCAAGCGGGCCCCCGGGCACGCGGCCGAGGCCCTGGAATGCCTGGGCGGCAACGGCTACATCGAGGACTCGGGCATGCCCCGCCTCTACCGGGAGGCCCCGCTGTCGTCCATCTGGGAGGGCTCGGGGAACGTGGCCGCGCTGGACGGGCTGCGGGCCATGGCCCGGCAGCCGGAGACCGTGGAGGCGTTCTTCGCCGAGGTGGGGCTGGCCGCGGGCGCCGACCGGCACCTGGACGCGGCGGTGGCCGGGCTGCACAAGCAGCTCGCCGACCCCGCCGAGGCCGAGTACCGGGCCCGGCAGCTGACCGAGACCATGGCCCTGGTGTTCCAGGCTTCGCTGCTGCTGCGGCACGCCCCGGCCGCGGTCGCCGACGCGTTCTGCGCCTCCCGGCTGGGCGGCGAGCGCGGCGGTGCGTACGGCACCCTGCCGACGGGGGTGGACACCGGGGCCGTCCTCGCCCGGGCCCGCACCACGGAGGTGTGACGCCCGGAGGCCGGGCCGGGCCGGGCCGGGGCCGGGGCCGGAAGCGGTGCGGGCGGGTGTACGGCTGCTCCACGGCCGAGGCGTTCGTCATGCGTCCTCGGGACCGCAGCCCGCAGCGCGCAGCCCGCGACCGGGCCGAGCGCGGCCACGAGCGCACGGGCGGATTCGCCCCGTGCAACCGCCGCACCGCCCCGGACGTCTCCGCCCCCGACGGCAGACGGCCTCGGCGGCGACGGGGGACTGACATGGCACGCGCGCGCACCCACGCGATGGCGGCCACCGCGGTGGCGGTGGCCCTCGGGCTCTCGGCCTGCTCCCCGACCGAGGACCCGGAAGCGCCCGGCACCCCCGGGCCGCCCACGGCCTCCTCCGGTGCGTCCCGGCCCGCGCCGATCGGCTCGCCGGGCGGCACCGTACCCTCCGGTGCCCCCACGGGCAGCCGGCCACCGACCGGGAACCCCGGCGCCGCACCCGCCCCCCGGACCGGCGTGCCGTGGAACCTGGACCGGATCGACCAGCGCACCCCGCCGCTCGACCACACCTTCGCCGCCGGCGCCGACGGCACCGGCGTACGCGTGTACGTGCTCGACACCGGCATGGAGGTCAGGCACGCGGAGTTCGGCGGTCGCGCCTCCCTCGGCGCCGACTTCGTCGGCGACCCGGACGCCGGCGACTGCCTCGACGGCGGCGGCCTGGGGCACGGCACGTTCGTGGCCAGCATCATCGGCGGCCGCACCTACGGTGTCGCCCCGCGCGCCGAACTCGTCCGCGTGCAGGCCATCGCCTGCGAGGAGGGCGGGGGCGGTTCGGCGCAGGCGAAGGACGCCGGCCCGGCAGCCGAGGCCTCCGTCATCAAGGCGGTGGACTGGGTGACCGAGCACGCCCGCCGCCCGGCCGTGGTGAACATGTCCCTCAACCTCGAGAACCGCTCCGCCGTCCTCGACGCCGCCGTGGAGCGCCTCATCGCCTCGGGGATCCCCGTCGTCGTCTCCGCGGGCAACTTCGCCGACGACGCCTGCAAGCACTCCCCGGCCGGCGCGCGCGGCGCTCTCGTGGTCGCCGCGTCCACCGCCGAGGACCGCCACTGGCGCGACAGCGACGCGTTCGGCTCCGGGCACGGCACCTGTGTCGACCTGTACGCCCCCGGCGAGAGGATCACCTCTGCGCTGGCGGGCGCGGGCACCGTCACGAGCGACGCCATCGCCACCTCGTGGGCCGCCCCGCACGTGGCCGGCGCCGTCGCCCTGTACCTGTCGACGCACCGGGACGCCACCCCGGCCCAGGTCCGCACCTGGGTCACCGAACGGGCCGCGCGGGACGTCCTGACGGGAGTCCCGCCGCAGACCCCGAACCGGCTGCTCAACGCGGGCGGCCGGTAGGGGAGTCGGGCGGGGACCCCGTCGTGCCCTGCTCAGCCCAGCGCGTGCCAGTTCGACCACCCTGCGTGACCGGAGCCGTCCTGCCGGGATGTGCGGGAGGCCGCCGTTGGTTCCGAGGGCGAAGGCCTCCGAGCCGTCGGAGCTGGCCGGGTTACGTCCTAGCCGCGCGGATCCAGCGGGGCCAGCACGCCGAGCCGGTCCTCCACCGCCTGGGCCGCGTCCAGGCACAGGTCCTCGCGGAACGCCCGCCCGACGATCTGCACCCCGCAGGGCAGCCCGTCGGCGTCCGTCCCGGTCGGCACGGCCACCCCGGGCACGCCCGCGAAGCTCGTCGCCGTGCACAGCCGCAGGCCCGACGCGACCCGGTCCCGGCCCGCCCGGTCCCGCGACTCCAACCCCGGTTCGACCGGCGGCTCGGTGAACGACGGGCCGAGCAGCAGCGGCCACTCGTGGAGGAACTCCGCCCACGAGCGGCGGATGCCCAGCCAGGTGCCCATCAGCCGGACCAGCCCGGCCGCGTCCACGGGAGGAGTCCGCTCCATCGCCATCTCGACGTAGCGGCTCCCCTCCGGGCCGAGCAGCCCCCGCACCGCGGGCCAGGACGGCGCGAACTCCGTCATCGTGATCCGGTCGTACGCCTCCAGCGCCTCGTCCAGCCGCGGTACGTCCGCCACCTCGCGCACGTCGTACCCGGCGTCGCGCAGTGCGTCCGCCGCCGCCTCGACGGACGCCCGCACCGCCGGGTGGACGCCGTGTCCGCCGGGGTCCGCCACCACCGCGACCTTCACCGGTCCCGGCAGCGCCTCCCCGCGCACGGGCACCGGCACCGCCCGCGGGTCGCGGTGATCGGCCCCGGCCAGCACCTCGTACGCCAGCCGCAGATCGCGTACCCGGCGGGCCAGCGGGCCGTCGGTGACCAGCATCTGCGAGGCCGGCCCGGGGTCCTCGGGGCCGAGGACGCGGTGGTCGGCGGGGAACCGGCCGGTGGTCGGCTTGAGCGCCGCGACCCCGCAGAAGTGGGCCGGGACGCGCAGCGATCCGCCGGAGTCGTTGCCGAGCCCGAGCGCTGCCATACCGGTTGCGACGGCTACCGCGTCGCCCCCGCTCGTACCGCCGGGGGTTCGCGCGGGGTCCCACGGGTTGAGCGTGTCCCCGAACAGCTGGCTGCGGGTGTGCATCCCGGCCAGGACCAGCGTCGGCATGTTGGAGTGCCCCACCGGAATCGCCCCGGCCGCGCGCAGCCGCGCCACCGGGGGCGCGTCCGCGGGCGCCACCAGGTCCCGGAACCGCTCCACGCCGAACGTCGTCGGGATCCCCGCCACGGCGGTGGTCTCCTTCACCGTGAACGGCACCCCGGCGAGCGGTCCCGGGTCCTCGCCGGCGGCGCGCCGCCGGTCGAGGGCGGCCGCGTCCGCCCGGGCCCGTTCGGCCATGAGCTGGGTGACGGCGTTCACCCGCGGGTTGACCTCGGCGATGCGCTCCAGATGGCTGTCGACCAGCTCCACGGCCGAGACCTCTGCCCGGCGCACCGCCGCCGCCTGCTCCGCCGCCGACAGCTGCCACAGGGGTTCGCGCACGCGCCCCACCTCCTCGTACGTCGTTGTGATGCGCTTGCATCGGAACGATAGCCCAGATACCGATACGGGTGCATCGCATAAAGTGCGCCTGAACACGGCACACGGCACACAGCACACGGCACACGACGGACGGGAGAACACTCCATGCCCCGGCAGGTGGACCACGAAGGACGGCGCCGCCTCATCGCCGAGGCCGTCTGCGCCCTCGCCGACGAGAGCGGACTGGAGGGCGTCACCCTGCGCGACGTCGCCGACCGCGCCCAGGTGTCGATGGGCGCCGTCCAGCGGTGCTTCCGCACCAAGGAGGAGATGCTCCTCTTCGCCCTCGCCCACGTCGGCGACCGCATCGGCCAGCGCGTACGGGCTCGTCTGATCCGCAGCCCCGCCCAGTCCGCCGGCACCGCCCTCGGCCACGCGGCCACCGAACTCGCCCTGCTGCGCGAGGAACACCGCGCCGAGGCCCGGGTCTGGCTGGCCTTCCTCGCCCAGGCCGCCGTCAGCGAGCCGCTGGCCCGGGCGGTCAGGGCCAACTACGCAGCCCTGCAGGACGCGTTCACCCACCTCGTCGCGGAAGCCGCCGGGGACGCCGCCGCCCTCCCGGACCCGGCCCGGGAGGCCCGCACCCTCCTCGCCCTCGCCGACGGACTCACCGCGCACGTCCTCATCGGCCACCTCACAGCGGACCAGGCGCAGGACGTCCTGCACGCCCACCTGGCCGCCCTGTGGGAGGGCGCCAACACGCCCTGAAAAACTGACCCATGTCCGGGAAAAAACCGTTCGGCGCGGCGCGACCACCGACGACCCCGGATGGCTCTACTGTCTCCGCATGGCTGAGACGTTCGATCACAACCCGCAGGTATGGACCGCCGGCCGACTGCGCGAGGTGCTGGCCGCACTGCCCGACGACACCCCGATCCACATCGGTGTCGCGGACGGACCCGGCGACTTCGAGAGCTACGGCGAGTACGTCCTCGTGGCCGCCGAACCGGTGGAGCTCGACATCGACTGCGACGAGGACGCCCCGGGCGGCAGGGACGAGCCCCGGGTGCAGTTCACGCTCTTCGCCGACGCCACGGCCGGCGTCTACCACCTCGACCTGGACTGACCGGCCGCACCACCGTCCCGGCGGTCACCGGGACGGTGCGGCGGACCCGGCGTAGCCTGGTCTGAACCGCCGGAACCGCCCGTGAGACAGGGAGGCGGCGCATGACCGATCCGCACGGGTTCCTCCGCACAGCCCGCAGCCCCGTCCCGCCCCGGCCCGCCGACCAGCGGATCGGCGACTGGCTGGAGGTCCACGCCGGGCAGGCGCTGCTGCCGCTGGTGTCCGCGCAGGCCAACCGGTGCATGGACTGCGGTGTCCCGTTCTGCCACAACGGCTGCCCGCTCGGCAACCTCATACCCGAGTGGAACGCGTACGCCGCGCACGGCGACTGGCGGGCGGCCTCGGACCGGCTCCACGCGACGAACAACTTCCCCGAGTTCACCGGCCGGCTCTGCCCCGCCCCCTGCGAGGACGCCTGCGTCCTGGCGATCAACTCGGACCCGGTCACCATCAAGAACGTCGAGCAGACCATCGCCGACCAGGCCTGGGAGCACGGGTACGCCGCCCCCGTCCCGCCCTCCCGGCCGACCGGCAGGACCGTCGCCGTCATCGGCTCGGGCCCGGCGGGGCTCGCCGCGGCCCAGCAGCTCACCCGGGCCGGGCACACGGTCGTCGTCCACGAGCGCGCCGACCGCATCGGCGGCCTGCTGCGCTACGGCATCCCCGCCTTCAAGATGGCGAAGGAGCACCTGGACCGCCGTATAGCGCAGATGTGCGACGAGGGCACCGTCTTCCGCACCGAGGTGGACGTCGGAGGCCGCGTCGACGCGGCCGACCTGCGCAGACGGCACGACGCGGTCGTCGTCGCGGTCGGCGCCGGCGAGCGCCGCGAGCTCCCCGTACCGGGCCGCGGCCTGCACGGTATCCACCAGGCCATGGAGTACCTCACCGGCGCGAACCGGGTCCAGGAAGGCGACCTCGCAGCGGCCCCGATCAGCGCCGAGGGCCGGCACGTGGTGATCGTCGGTGGCGGGGACACCGGATCGGACTGCCTGGGCACCGCACTGCGGCAGGGCGCCCGCTCGGTGGTGCAGCTCGACATCAACCCGGAACCCGGCCCCGACCGGTCCGACACCGAGCCCTGGCCCGTGTACCCGAAGGTCTACCGGATCTCCCACGCGCACGAGGAGGCACGCGACCGCGACGGCGGCGACCCCAGGATCTTCGCCCACGCCACGCTGCACTTCGCCGGTGACGCGGCGGGGCGGGTACGGGCCCTGCACCTGACCGCGGTGGAACCGGTCACCCGCCGGCCGCTCCCCGGGACCGACCGGGTCATCGAGGCCGGACTGGTCCTGCTGGCGCTCGGCTTCTCCGGGCCCGCACGGTCCGCCGCCCTGGAGGAGCAGCTCGGCCTCACCCGGGACGCCCGCGGCACCTACGCCCGCACCCCCGGCTTCGAGGCCCTCCCCCCGCCGGCCCCCGACGGCGGCGTCCCCACCCCCGGCCGGCCGGACGGGGTGTTCGTCGCCGGGGACGCCGGGCGCGGGCAGTCCCTGGTGGTGTGGGCCATCGCGGAGGGCCGCTCGGCAGCCGCCGCCGTCGACCGCTACCTCACCGGCTCCACCTCCCTCCTCGCCCCCGTACGCGCGCACGACCACCCCATGACGGCTTGACCCGGCGACGCGACCCGCGGCGGCCCGCAGGGGGGAGGCGTCACCGGGCGGCCGGAGCGGACGGCACAATCATGGGGTGACTGGTGAAGATCCGTTCCTGTGGTTGGAAGACGTCGAGGGTGGAGCCGCGCTGGCCTGGGTCGCCGAGCGGAACGCGGAGACCGCCGCCGCGCTCACCTCGGACCCCCGCTTCGAGACACTGCGCGGCGCCCTGCGCGAGGTCCTCGACGACGCCGAACGCATCCCCTACACCGTCCGCCGCGGGGCGTACCTGTACGACTTCTGGCGGGACGCCGACCGGCCGAAGGGCGTGTGGCGGCGCACCACGCTGGAGCAGTACCGCAAGGACGACCCCGCCTGGGAGGTCCTCCTCGACGTCGACGCCCTCGCGGCGGCGGACGGCGAGGAGTGGGTGTGGGCCGGGGCCGCCGTCCGCTACCCGGACTACCGGCGCGCGCTGGTCATGCTCTCGCGGGACGGCTCCGACGCCGTCGTGGTCCGCGAATTCGACCTGGAAGAGCGCACGTTCGTCGCGGGCGGCTTCGAGGTCGCCGAGGCGAAGACCCGCGTCGCCTGGATCGACGAGGACACCCTCTTCATCGGCGCCGACCTCGGCCCCGACACCCTGACGGCCTCCGGCTACCCCCGCACCGTCCGCCGCTGGCGGCGCGGCACCGCCCTCGATGACGCCGAGGTCGTCTACGAGGCCGAGCACGCGGACGTCTCCGCCTCCGGCTGGTACGACGCCACGCCCGGCTTCGAGCGCGCCTTCGTCTCCCGTGCCACCGACTTCTTCCACCACGAGCTCCACCTGCTCGCCGACGGCGACCGGCTGGTCCGGATCGACGTACCGGCCGACGCCGGCGCCTACGCGTACCGGCAGTGGCTGGTCGTCACCCCGAAGAGCCCCTGGCTCGGCCACCCTGCCGGCTCGCTCCTCCTGTTCGACTTCGACGCCTTCCTCGCCGGCGACCGCACCGCGCACGCCCTGTTCACCCCCGACGAGCGCACCGCCCTGTCCGGCCACTGCTGGACCCGCCACCACCTGATCTTGGACACGCTGGCCGACGTCGCCACCCGGCTGGAGGTCCTCACGCCCGGCCCCGACGGCTGGAGCCGCCGCCCGCTGGCCGACGTGCCGCCGCTGTCCTCCGCGTGCATCACCGACACCGACCCGGACACCTCCGACGAGTACTTCCTCGACGTGGACGGCTTCCTCCAGCCCTCCACCCTCAGCCGCGGACACATCGGCGGCGACACCGAGCTGCTCAAGCAGGCCCCCGCCCGCTTCGACACCGCGGGCCTCGCCGTCCGGCAGCACTTCGCCACCTCCCGGGACGGCACCGCCGTGCCCTACTTCGTCGTCGGCCCCGCCGACCGCGACCGGCCCGGCCCGGCACTGCTCTACGGTTACGGCGGCTTCCGCGACCAGCAGACCCCCGGCTACAACGCCCTCACCGGCCGCGCCTGGCTCGCCCGCGGCGGCACCTTCGTCGTCGCCAACATCCGCGGCGGCGCCGAATACGGCCCCGCCTGGCACCAGGCCGCCCTCGGCGCCCACCGGGTCCGCGCCTTCGAGGACTTCGCCGCCGTCGCCGCCGACCTCACCGCCCGCGGCATCACCACCCCCGACCGGCTCGGCATCACCGGCGCCAGCAACGGCGGCCTCCTCATGGGCGCCATGCTCGTCCGCTACCCGGAGCTGTTCGGCGCGGTCGTCGCCAAGGTCCCCCTCCTCGACATGCTGCGCTACCACCGGCTGCTCGCCGGCGCGTCCTGGATCGCCGAGTACGGCGACCCCGACACCGAGGCCGACCGGCCCCACCTGGAGGACATCTCCCCGTACCACAACCTCGCCGCCGGGCGGCCGTACCCGCCGGTGCTGCTGATGACCTCCACCCGCGACGACCGGGTCCACCCCGGCCACGCCCGGAAGGCCGCCGCCCGGCTGCGGGAGCTCGGCCACCGCGTCCTGTTCCACGAGAACACCGGCGGCGGCCACGGCGGCGCCTCCGACAACGAACAGGCCGCCCACAACCAGGCCCTCGCCTACACCTTCCTGTGGCAGCACCTCGACGGCGGCGCAGGGTCCTGACCCGCCGTCCGGGGGCCCGGCGGGCGGAAAACGCTTTGCCACCCGCCGCGGCCCTCGCCGACGATGAACCGTTGTGAGCACCACCCGTCGCCTCTCCCGCCTCCTGCCCGATCTCTCGCCGTGGCGTTCCAGCCGCGACTTCCGCACCCTGTTCTTCCAGGGCGCGGTCACCTTCTTCGGCTCCTTCATGGCGATGATCGCCCTGCCCCTGCAGATCAAGGAGCTGACGGACTCCCCGTTCGCGGTGGGCGCGATGGGCGCGGTGGAACTCGTACCGTTGGTCGTCTTCGGACTGTACGGAGGGGCGCTCGCCGACGCCCTGGACCGGCGGCGGCTGATCCTGCTGAGCGAGGCGGGGCTCGGCCTGCTGGCCCTTCTCCTCCTGGTCAACGCCCTGCTGCCGGAGCCGCTGCTGTGGCCCCTGTACGTGGTCGCGGCCGGCGTCTCGGCGCTGTCCGGGCTCCAGCGCCCGGCCCTGGACTCGCTGCTGGCGCGGATCGTGCCGCACGAGCAGATGACCGCGGCCGCCGCGCTCAACGCACTGCGCTACCAGATCGGCGCGATCGCCGGCCCGGCCGTCGCCGGCCTGGTGGTCGCCTACGCCGGATACTCCGCCGCGTACGCCGTCACCGTGGTGGGGTTCGCCGTCTCGGTCGTCCTGTGCACCCGGCTGTCCCCCGCGCCGCCCGCGCCCGGCGCGGAGCGGCCCTCGCTGCGCGGGATCGCCGAGGGCGCCCGGTACGCGTGGAGCCGGCCGGTGCTGCTGGGCACCTACGCGGTGGACCTCGCGGCGATGTTCTTCGCCTTCCCCCACACGCTGTACCCCTTCCTCGCCGACGAGCTCGACGCCGTCTGGGCGCTGGGCCTGATGTACTCCGCGGGCGCGGTGGGCTCGCTCGTCCTCGGCGTCACCAGCGGCTGGACCTCGCGGGTGCGTCGCCACGGCCTGTTCGTGGTGTGCGGGGCCGCGGTCTGGGGCGCGGCCGTCGCGGGCGCCGGCTGGTTCACGGACGTCCGGGTCGTGCTGCTGTGCCTGGCGGTCGCCGGAGCCGGCGACATGCTCAGCGGGCTCGGCCGGGCGACGATCTGGAACCAGACCATCCCGGAGGAACTGCGCGGCCGGCTGGCCGGCATCGAGGTGCTCTCGTACAGCGTGGGCCCGCAGCTCGGCCAGGTCCGCGCCGGAACGATGGCCGGCTGGACCGGCACCCGGCCGGCGTTCTGGGGCGGTGGACTGCTGTGCATGGGCGCGGTGGCGGCCCTCTGCGCCCTCCTGCCGTCCCTGTTGACGTACGACTCCGAGACCGATCGGGACGCCCGCCGCCGCCGCGAGGCCCGCGAGGCCCGCGAGGCCCGCGAGGCCAGGGAGGCGACGGAGGGGGCGCCGGCAGGCGGAACGACCGGGGCGCAGGAGAGCGGCACCCCGGCCTGACCGCCCCGCCCCCGTACCCGCCCGCGTACCCGCGCCCGTACCGGCGGCTCTGCTCGCCGGCCCGGGCTCACCCGGACCGGCGCATGCCGGAAACGAGGGGGCGCGTACTGCGCTGGATGCGCCATTTCCGAAGAAAATCGTGGACCACGCGTGCACAAACGGGCGGTCTGTGCGATGGGCTGAGGATGGGGAGCCCTTTTCCGGAACTCCCCGGGTGCCGGAACGGGGACCGGCGCCCTCCCGACCCCCTCTCACCGGAAGGTCGCGTACCGACGTGAACGCCGTCCAGACAGTTGCCCACGTGCGGATAAGGGCCGCCGCCGTATCGATGGCCAGCCCCGTCACCGTGAGGTACCCGCCGCGCACCTCCGCGGCGACCAGCAGCTGTGGGGGAGTAGCGCATGAACGAGGGTGAGTTCGACCCATCCGGGGACCGCGCGGTCTCCAGCGAACTGGCCGGCGTCCTGCCGGTGGACTTCACGGCCTTCCATTCCCAGCACCACCGCGCCTACCTGCGCTACGCCCACCTCCAGCTGGGCACCCGCAGGGACGCCGAGGACACCGTCGACGACGTGTTCACCTTCCTGCTGAAGGTGTGGCAGCACGCCCTGCGGCAGGAGAGCCTGCACGGTTTCGCGTGGGCCGTCCTGCGCGAACACGTCGAGCGCCGGCTGGCCGTCCTGGGCCGGCCGGTGGCCATGGTGGAGACGGCCTGGTTCGCCGCCCTGCGCCGTGCGTCCCGGGAGCGGCTGGAACTGCTGGAGTCCAAGCTGGGGCTGTACGCGGCCATCGCCGAGCTGACGGAACGGCACTACGACGTCGTCCTCCTGGCCTTCCTGATGGGCAACGACTACGACACCGTCGCCCGCATGATGGGGATCACCCCCGCCACGGTCCGCTCGCACATCCGCGGAGCCCGCCGGACCTTGTCCCGGAAGCTCGACCTGGACTGGGCCCCAGGAGAGGAGAAGAGCCAGTGGGCGACATGACCCGCGACCGCGGCGCCACCGGCTGTGAGCTCGCCGCCGCCCTGGCGGACGCACAGGTGCTGGCGGAGGAGTACGCCGGATACGACGAGTACGCGGCCCTGCGCCGCATCGCCCGCCGCGTCGCAGCCGACCGGGCCCGCGCCGCGGCCCGCACCGGGGCCGGAGCTCCGGCGGGGCACGGCGCCGCCGCGGCCGAGATGGACCCCCTCGTCCTGGACGCGGCCTGCCACGTCCGGGCCGCAAGAGCCCTCGACGCCCTGGCCGGACACCTCGCGGACAGCAGAGCCCTCGCCGAACACGCCCTCGCCCCCGAGTCCTGGCCCCACGGGCCCGCCTCCGCACTGCTGTTCGGCTCCCTGCTGCACCTCGCGGGACGCCCGGAGGGCGCCCGGTTCTGGTTCCAGTACGCGGCCGGCGCCGACTCCCGGGCCGCCGCCCACTGCCTCTACCTGCACCACCTGGCACGGGCCGAGGTGGCCACCGCCCGCCACTGGAAGCAGTACGCCCGCGCCCTGCCCCCGGACCCGTGCCTGCCGGCGCCGCTGCCGCTCCCCGACAACCTCGAAGGGGCGCTCGCCGCCTCGGTGATCTGGACCTCCCCGCCCATCACCACCCAGGACCTCACCGCCCTGCCCCCGCCGGGCTGCCCGGGCGGGACCCGCCACCGGCCGGCCGCCCGGCTGCGCAGGGCCGTCGCCGGGCTCGTCCCGGAGGAGGACCCGGACCTGGGCGAGGTGTTCACCGCCGGCCCGCAGATCGCGGTCGCCGTGGCCCGGCACGCCCAGCTCGACACCGCCCGCCTGACCCAGGCGGCCAACGCCTGGGCGCTGGAGGCCCGACGGCCCCCGCAGGTACCCCCCGCCCCCCGCCGGTCCCCGGACGCGCGGCACACTCCGGCCGCGCTGGAGGCGGTACACCAGGCACTGCGCGTCCTGGAGGTGGTCGGCAGGTTCTCCGGCGGGGTGAGCCTGGCCCAGATCGCCCGGCTGACGCGGCTGCCGCGGCTGGTCCTGGCGCGGATCATGGAGCGGCTGGTGCGGGCGGACCTGGCCACCCGGGTCGGCCCGGGCGCCTATGTGGCGGGCTCGGCCTTGGTCCTGACCGAAGCCGCGGACGGGCCGGGCCGGCTGGGCGAGACCCTGGCCTGGGTCCGTGACGCGGTGGGCGCGGCCGTCTACGTCGCCCGGTACACGGACGGCGAGGTCGCCATCACCCACTACGCGGACTCGCCCACCGCCCCGCCCGTGGTGGAATGGGTCGACTTCCGTGCGGCGGCGCACGCCTCCGCGGTCGGCAAGGCGCTGCTGACCCAGCTCCCGTACGCGGACCGCAGGGACCACCTGGCCCGACACCGGCTCGACCGGTTCACCCCGCACACCCTGACCAGTGAACGGGCCCTGTTCCGCGAGCTCGACGCCCGGCTGCCGCACGAACCGCTGCTGGACCTCCAGGAGTACGCCATCGGCACGGTGTGCGCGGCGGTGCCGATCACGGCCGGGCCGAACGCGGAGTGCTTGGCCCTGTCGATGCCGGCCCCCGACCCGCGGCGCCTGCGGCAGGCGGCCAGGATCCTGCAGAGCGAGGCGGCCGCGGTCCTCCTCGCCCTCATCGTCTCCGGAGGTTCGCCGCCGCAGCCGCGGACCGCACCGGAGGAAGCCCCGGGCCGGGGACACGGTCCGGGGGCGTGCCGTCACGGAGCGGACGGCACCGACAGAGCCGGCCGGTGCCCCTCGGGGGTGTAGCGGGCCCGCCGCCGGACACGGCGGGTGCCCCGCAGGGGACAGCGGGCACCCGCCGTGGGGCCGATCGAAGGTATGACGCCCCAACACCCCACTATTTGATTGCTTTTGTCGGATTCGGTTCATATGGTCCTCAGGCGTTCGACGTTGCCGTCCCCCCACCCCGCGCGACCACCGGAGGTCCGTATGCCCGGCCGCAAGTCCCACCTGATCCTGGCGGCGGCAGCGCTGCTCTCCCTCGGATTCCCGACGGTGGCCGCCGGTGCCGCCGAGGAGGCGACCTGCTTCGGGCGGGTCGCGACGATCACCGGCTCCGGAACGATCAACGGGACCGAGGGCGACGACGTCATCGTCGGGTCGGCGGAGGTCGACACCATCGACGGCAAGGGCGGCGACGACGTGATCTGCGGCCTCGCCGGCAACGACTCGATCGCCGGCGGCCTCGGCAACGACCAGGTGGACGGCGGCGACGGCAACGACCTCGTACGCGGTGACCTGATCGGCACCCGGGCGAGCGTGGACGGTGGCGGCAACGACATCGTCTTCGGTGGCGCGGGCGACGACCGGGTCGGAGGCGACAGCATCTCCTTCGGCGGCAGCGCCGCGGGCGGCGGCAACGACATGGTCTTCGGCGGGGGCGGCAACGACCATCTGGTCGGCGACAGTCGCGGCGGCATCAGCGCGTCCGGCGGCGGCAACGACGTCGTCGACGGCGGTGCCGGTGACGACAACATCACCGGCGACTCCTCCGCCGAGGCCACGGCGACCGGCGAGGGCAACGACGTCCTGATGGGCGGCGCCGGCACGGACGCGCTCATCGGCGACGGCAACTCGGGCCACGCCTCCCGCGGCCGCCAGGACAGCGGCACCCCCTCGGCCTCGCGCCCGAAGCCCGCGGTCACCCCTGCAACCGCCCCTTCCCCCGTCCCCTCGGCGGCGCCCGGCGACGGCACGGCGGACGCGGCCGCGGGCGGCAACGACGTCATGGACGGCGGCGATGACGCCGCGACGGACTCCTGCGACGGCAAGGGCGGCTCCGACGTCTCGCTCGCCTGCGAGACCACGGCCAACGTGCCGTAACCCAGCCGATGATGGGTTAATCGTACCGGTTTGCCCCCTTGGTGGTGATCGGGAAGGATCCCTTCCGGGCTGATCGCGGCCCCGCCCGGCCGGCCGGCCGGGCGTCGCCCCCTCTCCCCGGGATCCCCTGCCATGGCCACCTTGTGCCGCCCCGCCGTCGCCGTCCCCGAGCACGTCATCACCCTCGACCAGACCCTCGCCCTGGCCCGCGGCCTGCACGCGGACCACCCCCGGTTACCGCTCGCGTTACGCCTGATCGAAAACACCGGCGTCCGCACCCGGCACCTGGTCCAGCCGATCGAGGAGATCCTGCGCCACCCGGGATTCGAGGCCCGCAACCGGGTGTACGAGGCCGAGGCCAAGCGGCACGTCCCGCACGTGGTGCACCGGGCACTGGCCGAAGCCGAACTGACGGCACGGGACATCGACCTGATCGTCTACGTCTCGTGCACCGGCTTCATGATGCCGTCCCTCACCGCCTGGCTCATCAACCAGCTCGGCTTCGGGCCCGGCACCCGGCAGCTGCCCATCGCCCAGCTCGGCTGCGCCGGCGGGGGCAGCGCCATCAACCGCGCGCACGACTTCTGCACGGCCTACCCCGGCGCCAACGCCCTCATCGTCGCCTGCGAGTTCTGCTCGCTGTGCTACCAGCCCACCGACCTCGGCGTCGGAACCCTCCTGTCCAACGGCCTGTTCGGCGACGCGGTGGCCGCGGCCGTCGTCCGCGGCACCGGCGGCACCGGCATCCGGCTGGAGGCCAACGCCTCCCACCTCGTGCCCGACACCGAGGGCTGGATCGCGTACAGCGTCCGCGCCACTGGATTCCACTTCCTCCTGGACAAGCGGGTGCCCGGCACCATGGAGCCCCTCGCCCCCGTCCTCGCCGAACTCGCCGATCGCCACGGCTGGGACGCCTCCGACCTGGACTTCTACCTGGTCCACGCGGGCGGCCCGCGCATCCTGGACGACTTGGGCAGCTACCTCGGGGTGCCGCCGGACGCCTTCCGCTTCAGCCGGGCCACGCTCACCGAGTACGGGAACATCGCCAGCGTCGTCGTCCTCGACGCCCTCGCCCGCTTCTTCGACGAGGGCGGGGCCGCAGAGCACGCCAAGGGGATCATCGCCGGATTCGGCCCCGGCATCACCGCAGAGATGTCCCTCGGCCGCTGGTCCGCTCCCGCCGGCAGCTCCACCCGCGCGGGCGCCCGTACCGCAGGGAGCTGCGGCATCGGCCGGCAGCGGTCCGCCCAGGCCGCCGCCCTCGCGGGGCCGGCCCGCTGACGCCCCGCCCCGCCCGGCCCGGGGACGCCTGCCCGGCCGCCGCCCGCCCCGACACGACCCGAGGTTCCGCCATGCGCACCGCGCCGACGACCACCGAATCGCCGATCCACTTCTGGAGCCCGCCCGACCTCCCCGGCCTGGAGTTCGACCCCTTCCTCAGCCGGATGCTGCACGAGGAGCCCGTGAGCCGGATCCGGCTGCCCAACGGCGCAGGACACGCCTGGCTCGTGACCCGCCACGCCGACGTCCGGCTCGTCTCCGCCGACCCCCGGTTCAGCCGGCGGGCCGTCCTCGGCCGGGACGTCACCCGGGTCGCCCCGCACTTCATCCCGATGGACGGCGCGACCGCTTTCGCCGACCCGCCCGACCACACCCGCATGCGGAGGGTCGTCGCGGGCGCCTTCACCGCCCGCAGCATGCGCCGGCTGCGCGACCGCGCCCAACAGGTCCTGGACGGGCTCCTCGACGAGATGGAGCGGCACGGCTCCCCGGCCGACCTCGTGGCCCACGTCGCCCGGCCGTTCCCGCAGGCGATGGTCAGCGAGCTCATGGGCGTCCCCGCCAGGGACCGGGAGTCCATGGCGCACTGGACCGACGGCATCCTCTCCGCCGCGGCCGGCCGCACCGCGAGCGAGCGGGCCAAGGCCGCCCTCGCCGACCGCTTCGCCGCGCTGATCGGTGCCGCGCGCCGGGCACCCGCCGCCCGCCTCCCCCACCAGGTCCCGGCCGACGGCGACGCCCGCCGGGAGCAGCTGGTGGACGTCCTCGCCGACGGGGTCGAGGCGGGCACGATCGGCTTCGACGAGGCCGTCGGCCTCGCCGTGCTCATCCAGATCGGCGGGACGCACGCCGTACGCAACAACAGCGCCAACATGGTCTACGCCCTCCTCACCCACCCCCACCAGCTGGCCCGGCTGCGCGCCGAACCCGCACTCGTCCCCCGGGCCGTCGACGAGCTGCTGCGCTACATCCCGCACCGCAACGCGGTCGGCCTCGCCCGGATCGCCCTGGAAGACGTCGAGGTCGGCGGGGTGACGATCCCGGCGGGCGACGCCGTGTACGTCTCCTACCTGTCGGCCAACCGCGACCCGGAGGTGTTCGCCGACCCGGAGCGCCTCGACCTCGACCGTGACGACGCCGCCTCGCACCTCGCGTTCGCCCACGGGCCGCACTACTGCCCGGGCGCCACCCTCGCCCGCCTGGAGTCCGAGGTCCTGCTCGCCACCCTGTGGGACCGCTTTCCCGGCCTGCGGCTCGCCGTGCCCGAGGACGAACTGCGCTGGCAGCGCGGGGTGCTCATCCGCGGGCCCGAGGAACTCCCGGTCCGGTGGTGACGGCCCGGCCACGAGGCGGCAGGCACGGGCGGCGGCGAGGCGGCAGGCACGGGCAGCACAACAGGCACAGGCACACGCAGAGCGAGCAGGAAGGAGCAGACGACCATGACCTTGCTGTACCCAGGGGACGGCCTGGTGGTCCCGGCAGGGGCCGGGCGCACCGTGAAGACCCCCGCCCAGGAGGTGACGTTCAAGGTCACCGGCGCCCATGCGCGGATCGCGTCCACCTTCGAGGTGGTCGTCCCGCCCGGCTTCGACGTCGGGGCCCACACCCACACCCGCGGCGAGGAGCTCTTCTACGTGATCGAGGGCGAGCTGGAAGTGCTCGCCTTCGAGCCGACGGTGCGCACGCGCGACGACTGGCGGGGCTGGGAGTCCGCCACCGGTGCGCGCCCGGTACGAGCCGCTCCCGGCACCCTGATCCTCGTACCGCCGGGCTGTCCGCACGCCTTCGCCAACCCCACCGGGAAACCGGCCCGGATGCTCTTCCAGTCGGCCCCGCCGCCGGACCACGAGCGGTACTTCGAGGAACTGCTGGAGCTGATGGACTCCCCGGCCGGACCCGACCCGGCCGCGGTCGAGGCCCTGCGCGCCCGGTACGACATCCAGCAGCTGACCCCGTTGCGGCACGCACCGCTGCCCGCCCGGGGGAGCACCCGGTGAGCGGTCTCCGCACGGACGGCTCCCTCCCGGCACCCCGCTGGGTGTACCCGCCGCCGACTTCGCACTGCTGCCTCGGCGCCGCGGTCCGGATCGTGGGAGGAAATCAGTCGGTGCAGGCCGAATCGGGACCTTCTGGTGGAATCGAGACTGTTTTCCCCGGATTTCGGCCTTCGTCCCTGATCGGGACCGCCGGGTGCGACCCGCGTTCCTAGCATGGCGGGGCCGCACGAGGACCGTCCCGGGCGGCCCCGCCGACAGAAAGGAACGCCTCATGCGACGCAGCATGCTGAAGACCCTCGCGGTCGTCACGCCCCTGATCCTCGGCTCCCTCCTCGTCGCCCCCGGCTCCGCGCTCGCCGTGCAGCAGGGGCCCGCCCGGACCGCCCCGGCCCCCGATCTGGCCCAGGAGTTCGGCCGTTTCCTGGTGCAGACCGGCACGGCCCTGCACGAGACGGACGGCACGTTCGACTTCGCCTTCGACGACTGGGACGGTGACGGCCGCCCGGACCTGTTCGCGATCAAGAAGAGCGGCACGGGTACCGGCAGCACGGAGGTCCACGTGCTCTCGGGTGCCAGCAACTTCCGGAAGTTCATCCTGCAGACGGGTACCGCCCTGCACGAGACGGACGGCACCTTCGACTTCGACGTCGCGGACCACACCGGCGACGGCCGCCCCGACCTCGTCGCGGTCAAGAAGAGCCGTACCGGCACCGGCACCACCGAGGTGCACGTCCTGTCCGGCGGGGACGGCTTCCGCAGGTTCGCCCTGCAGACGGGCACGGCCCTGCACGAGACAGACGGCACCTTCGACTTCCGGGCCGCCGACTGGAACGGCGACGGCCGGGTCGACCTGTTCGCGATCAAGAAGAGCCGTACGGGGACGGGCAGCACGGAGGTCCACGTGCTCTCGGGTGCCAGCAACTTCCAGAGGTTCATCCTCCAGACGGGTACGGCGCTGCACGAGACGGACGGCACCTTCGACTTCGACGTCGCGTACTGGAACGCCGACAGCCGCCCGGACGTCGTGGCGGTCAAGAAGAGCCGTACGGGCACGGGCAGCACCGAGGTCCACGTCCTCGCCGGCGGCGGCTACCGGGGCTTCATGCTGCAGACGGGCACGGTCCTGCACGAGACCGACGACACCTTCGCCTTCGGCGTGACCGACTGGAACCGGGACGGCCGCCCCGACGTGGCCGCCGTCAAGAAGAGCCGTACGGGCACGGGCAGCACCGAGGTCCACGTCCTCGCCGGTTGAGGGCCCGGGGCCGCAGCGGTGCGTCCGCTCCGGCCCCCTTCCCGATCCACGGCGGCCCTCCGGCGGCGGAGTGGCTACGGCCGTACGGTGGCGGTGGCGGCGTGTTCGAGGACGGCCCGGACCTCCGCGGCGATCGCGTCCTCGTTCTGCTCGAACTCCGGCCCGGTCAGCGCCTGCGGGTCGGCCGGCAGGCCGGTGAGCACCGGCGTGTGCAGGTGGCCGCCGGGCAGGCGCGGGGCGAGTTCGCCGCGCAGCCGGTTGGAGCGGTACGCCACCTCGTTGGAGAGGTAGCCGCCCCCGCCGCCCGCGACGGCCCGCGAGCCCGCCGTCGGACCGTCGGCCCGGTCGACGGGGGCGGTGCCGCCCGCGGGTATCTCGGTGACCGCGGTGTTCAGGCGCACGGGGAACGGCGTCTGAACGGCGGCGGTGACCGCGTCGGCGGGCAGGGTGGTGCGGATGAACTCCGGGCCGGCGCCGAGGCCGGGAGCCGTCACCGGATGCTCGCGGGTGCCGCCGGAGAGGGCGCGCGTGTTGTCGGGGTAGGGGTCCGCGGACCGGGAGCGGCCGGCCCAGGCCTCCAGGGTGAAGATCCCGGGGTAGCCCTGGCTGACCGTGGTGATGAGGTCCGCCGGGGCGGGGCCGCCGGCCAGCCGTGGCGCGAAGGCGCGCTCGACCATGCCGGCGTCGAAGTCGGCGTACCGCACGGGGAGTACGACGGCGCGGACCTCGGCGGTGGTGCCGTCGGCGAGGGTGATGCGGCGCCCGTTGAGCCGGAGGACGGCGGAGCCGGAGGGGTTGGCCCGGCGGACCTCCGTGTCGAGGCCGAAGGGATCGAAGCCGCTGACGAAGACGCGGCGCACACCGGGGGCGGGGCGGAAGGCGTTGTCCTTCAGGCCGCGCGAGGCGTCCTCGAAGCGGGTCCGCAGCGCGGTGCGGTCCACGGTGAACGTGGGCTGCCAGCGGGCGAGTTCGAGGGTCATGGCGAGGCGCGCCCAGTACAGCGGCCGGTCGTCGCCCGCGGGGAGGTCGCCGCCGGGGCGGCGGCCCTGGGTGCGGTGGACGGCGGCCTGCCAGAGCGCGGTGCCCCAGCCGTCGAGGAGCCGGGCGGCTTCGGCGGTGCTGCGGGTGCTGCACAGGGCGGCGGGGAAGCGGCGTACGAAGTCGCCGAGTCCGCCGCGTTCGACGAGCGCGGTGGTACGGGGGTCCGCGAGGCGGGCCTGCTCCGGGTCGGGCGCCGCGGCGGACGGGGGCCGGCAGGTGGCGGAGCCGTCGTCGGCGTGGGCGGGGACGGTGACGGCGGTGGACAGGACGGTGGCGAGGAGGGCCGCGGTGGACGCGGCGCGCCATAAGGACATCATGCGATGTGACATTACAAAGCCCCCACGGCTCCCAACAGTCGCCCCTCGGCCCTCTGCGGACACGCCCACGGGAGAGTGAAACGCCCTTATTTGCGGCGAACTGGTATGGGATGGGCCCCGCACACCCCTCAGTCGATGGGAGATCCTCATGAAGATCCGTACCATGGTTGCCGCAGCGTCCCTGGCCGTCTGCGCGGCGCTCGGCGTGGCCGGATCCGCCGTCGCCGACAGCACCGCCAACGGCGCCGCCATCGGTTCGCCGGGCGTCCTGTCGGGCAACGTGGTCCAGGTACCGATCCACATCCCGATCAACATCTGCGGCAACAGCATCAACATCATCGGCCTGGTGAACCCGACGGCCGGCAACCTCTGCATCAACGCCTGATCCCGGGCAGCAGCCACGCATGCCGTGAGGGGTTGGGCCGGGCCGCCGCCCGCGGGCCCCGCCACCAGGCCGGGGGCGCCGCCCCCCCCGCCCCCGCGATCGAGTACTACAAAAACGACCACAAGACACCC